>NZ_JBHUBB010000030.1:0-23511 GCF_042789485.1 Streptomyces sp. NPDC056835 | reverse complement strand
ACGACTCGGTTTCGTTCACTTCCACCCTTCTTTGGTTCGCGGGGGGGGGGGGCCGGGGGGGGGGGGGGGGGGCGGTCCGGCCCCCCCCCCCCCGACAGGGCCCCCACACCGCGCGTTACCCGTCCCACGCAAGAACAAGAAAGGCAAGACGATGAGGTCTTCAGGATCTCCGAGAGCCCGCCGGCACCGCACCGCGCTGCGTACCGCGGCGGCAGCGCTCTCCCTGGCCGCGGCGGCCATGCTGGCCGGCTGTGCCAGCGCCGACACCACCACCAAGTCCGCCTCCCCGCGGTCGGGGTTCGAACCGGCCGCGCAGAAGGACGGCTCGAAGATCACGGTGTGGGCCGACTCGACCCGGCTGCCGTCCGTGCAGGCGTACCAGAAGGCGCACCCGGACGTGAAGATGGAGATCGTCACGTACGACGGCGGCGCCGACGGCTCGACGTATCTCCAGTCGAAGACGCAACTGTTCGACCGGACCGGCAGCGGCTGGCCGGACGTGGTGTTCGGCTCACCCACCGACGTGACCTGGGCGTCCGAGCCCACCAAGCCCGGCGCACAGCCGTTCGCCGCGCCCCTGGACCAGGGGCTCGTACCGAAGAGCACGCTCGACGGCTTCGCCAAGGGCTCCCTCGCACCCTGCGAGTTCAACGGCCACACCTACTGTCTGCGCAACGACATCGCGCAGGTGGTCCTCTGGTACAACAAGTCCCTGATGGACAAGTGGGGATACCAGGTCCCCACCACCTGGGAGCAGTACGCGGCCCTGGGCAAGCGGGTCGCCAAGGAGCACCCCGGCTATCTCGTCGGCTCGGTCGGAGACACCAACTCCTACGAGTCGTACTTCTGGGCCTCCCAGTGCCCGGCGTTCACTCTCAAGGATCCGGACACCCTGCGCAGCGACCTGACGGACCCGAACTGCACCCGCATGGCGACGGTGCTGGACGATCTGATCTCGGCCAAGGCCGTCACCACCAAGGGCTTCTTCAGCCAGGGCTTCGCCAAGGAGAGCGGCGGCAAGGTCCTGATGGCGTACGGCCCGTCCTGGTACGGCCAGTACCTGTTCAAGACCGCCTTCGAGACCCCGGCCAAGCAGATCGCCGTGGGCTCTGCGCTGACCTGGCCGGGAGAGACCACGCCCACCACCGGCAACGTCGGCGGCGGCGTGTGGATGGTGTCCTCGCACAGCGCCAACCTCAAGGCGTCCCGGGATCTGGTCACCTGGCTGACCACCTCCGACGAGAACCAGGCGTCCGCGCCCACCTATCCGGCGTACGCCCCGGCCGCGGAAGCGTGGCTGGCCAACCCGGTCAACAGTGACTACTTCGCCAACGACGTGAGCAAGCCCTTCCAGGAGGCCGCGGACGAGGTGTGGACCGGCTGGGCGAACACCAGGTTCCCGACCGCCACCACCTGGTCCAGCGTCGTACTGCCGGCCCTGACCTCCGGCAAGAGCCTGACCTCGACCCTGCCTGCCTGGCAGCAGGCGATCAGCGACGAGGCGAAGGCCCAGGGATATCAGGTGGTCAAGGAATGACACTGCTGGAGACCGAGCGCGTCGCCGTCTTCCCCCTCCGCCGCGGCACCGGGCCGCGGCGGCGGGGCGGCGGCCCCGCGGGCTACTTCTTCGTCGCCGGATACGCGCTGCTGCTGCTCGCCTTCGGCGTCTTCCCCACCTGCTACTCGTTCTATCTGGCGCTCACCAACGACCGCGGCCAGTTCACCGGGTTCAACCAGTTCCTGAAGGTCGCCCAGGACTACCGCTTCGTCCCGGCCTTCACCCACATGCTGATCTATCTGGTCATGTGGCTGATCGTGCTGGTCGTCCTCGTCGTCCTGGTCGCGGTGGTCCTGCGCAGCCGGGTGCGGCCGGGCACCTCGGCGCTGTTCCGCTTCCTCTACTACATTCCCGGCGCCCTCGCCGGGGTCGCCAGTGTGCTGGTCTGGCTCTTCATGCTGGACCCGGACGTCAGCCCGGTGTCCTGGCTGCTCACCAGCATGGGGATGGACAGCTTCGCGGCCGTGCTCGCGCCCGGCAATCTGCCGCTGATCCTGATGCTGATCGCCTTCTGGACCGGCGCCGGCGGCTGGATGGTCGTGATGTACGGGGCGCTGAACAACATCCCGGACGAGGTACTTGAAGCCGCCCGGATGGACGGCGCGGGGCCCTGGCGTACCGCCTGGCACATCCAGATACCCATGATCCGGCAGTGGATCGTGTACATGACGATCATGGCCTTCGCCACCGGCACCCAGCTCTTCGTCGAGCCCCAACTGCTCCAGACCGCCAGCCTCGGCAGGGTGAGCCCCTCGTGGTCGCCCAACCAGCTCGCCTACGTCTACGCCTTCCAGCAGGGCGACTTCAACGGCGCCGCCGCCATCTCCGTCTTCCTGCTGGCGCTCGGACTCATAGCCGCCGGGCTGCTGGTCGCCCGCTCGAACCTGTTCACGTTGGATGAGAAATGACCCGATCCGCACTTCCGCCGGCGGCCATGGGCCGACGCGCCCGGCCCTCCCGGGCCGCCTCCCTCCTGATCGTGGGCCTCCTGCTGGCCGTGCTGCTGGTGTTCTTCGTACTGCCGGTGATCTGGCTGCTGCTCGCACCGTCGAAGACCGCGGGCCAAGTGGTGCACGACAATCCGCTGTCCTTCGGCTCGTTCCAGCAGATCGGCACCGCCTGGCAGCACTTGTTCGACTTCCAGGACGGCGCGATGGCCACCTGGCTGCGCAACTCGGCGATCTACTCCGGCGGATCGCTCATCCTGACGCTGGCCGTCAGTGTGCCGGCCGGGTACGCGTTGGCCCTGACGAAGTTCCGGGGCCGCAAGACACTGCTGACCATCACCCTGGTCACGATGATCATGCCGCAGGCGACCCTGGTGCTGCCGATCTTCCTGGAGCTCAACCGCTTCCATCTGATCGGCACCGTCTGGTCGGTGATCCTGCCCTTCTCCTTCTATCCGTTCGGCGTGTACCTGGTCTACATCTACTTCGGGAGCAGCCTGCCCAGGGACCTGCTGTCGGCCGCGCGGATCGACGGCTGCACGGAATGGCAGCTCTTCTCCCGTATCGCGCTGCCGCTGGCCAAGCCGGTGGTCGGACTGGTCGCGTTCTTCAGCTTCGTGGGCAACTGGAACAACTTCTTCCTGCCGTACCTCGTCCTGCCGAACAGCGAGCAGTTCCCGGTCCAGGTCGGCCTGAACCAACTGCTGACCTCCACCCCGTCGTTCAACCCGGTGGCCGGCGCCGGGCTGAACATCACCATTCCGGAACTGGCCCTGGCGATTCTCGTCGCCATCCTGCCCGTTCTGGTGCTCTTCCTGTTCTCCCAGCGCACGCTGGTGTCCGGGATGCTCGCCGGAGCGACCAAGGAATGAACGTCTGACGGCGAGTACCGTCCGGCTCAGGACGCGGTGTGGTTAGGGGTGGCTTCCAGCAGTCGTCGGCGTACTTCCTTCTCCTGGGCCCGCCGCGCGGTGACATCCCGGATGACCGCCCCGACATGGCTCGCGTCGCCGTCGGAGTCGGTCAGCAGCACCACGCTGAACTCGATGGAAATGGTCGAACCGTCCGCGGTCAGCGCGGGAACCGCCAGGAGGTCGTTGTCCCCGTACTTGCTGGCGCCGGCGGCCATGGCGGCCGCGAAACCGTCCGAGTGCCGCTGCCGGTGCTTCTCGGGGATGATCACATCCAGATCGCGACCGGCGACCTCGGCCGCCGAATAGCCGAAGATCCGCTCCGCTCCCCGGTTCCAGTAGCGGATCAGCCCGTCACGGTCGACGATCACCAGACCGTCGGGGGCCCGTGCCGCCATCGCGAGTATCACTTCGGGGTCCAAGTCTCCCATGACGCCTCCGAGTTGTGATGATCCATCGCCGACACTCCATGGAGCGCGCACACGAGTGTATACAGTCGACCACGCTTCGGGCGATGGCCGGGCGGAAAGGGCCGCGCCCGGACCGCAGCCATGAAACACAAATGGTGCCGACCGAGATTCGGCCGGCACCATCAGTGCTTGTATCGCTGGTGTCCGAGGGGGGACTTGAACCCTCGCCTCGGGCACCAGCCTTTGTGTGCTCTGACCTGCGGGAACGCCCACCGAACGGCGGTATTTTGGCGGGCGCTTCTCCGGTTCTTTCCTGCTTTTTCCTGCGGCTTCCGGGTGCTGTTGGTCATGCGTTGGTCACGTGACCAACCGTCCCGCTCATGACGGAAGAGTTGAGTACCGCTCAATGCTCGCTCGGCCCGTGGACCGGTCGAGTAGGCGCAGCTCCCACGGTCCGGTGTTCACGTCGAAGTCCTTTCCGAACCCCACCCACTTACCCGCCATGCGTCGGCCTGTCGGCTCGATCAGCATCTGAATGGCGCCGTGATAGCGGGCCCCCTGGTAGTAGCCTTCGGCCGCAGTCTGTTCGGTCCAGGTGCCCGTGATGACGTTCCGGTCCACGGTGAGATCCAGAGACAGGGGGCTGTCCGGGTTGGTCGACGCGCCGGGCAGGCTCTGAGCTGTCAGCCGGTTGCCGTGCTGGACGATCACGATGTGGTGCTTGCAGTCGAACGTCTCGTCACGGCTGGACGAGTAGAACTCGTACCGGGACAGCCAGATACCCGCGTACTCGCCCTGAGCCTCAGCCTCCGGGCTTGCGACAGCATCGGGGGTACCGAGTTCCCCTGCTTCCATGTCGTGGCCTCCTGCGCCGTCTGAGTGGACGCGGGTCATGGGGATGGCGAATCCCAGCGACTCGGGAGCGCGGCCTGTGAACCGCTTCAGCGCCCGCGCGTACAGCGGGCGGCACGTCCTGGTCTCCCCGGACTCCCAGCGTTGCACGAGTCGCTTGGAAGCGTCGTTCGGCTCCCCCAGCTCCTCGCCCGCACCGCGTAGCCCCTGGGCGAATTCGTCCTGGCTGAGGTTCATCGACTTGCGTACTGAGGTCAGCACGTCATTAGGGATTCGCTCACGCTCGGCCGTGGTCGTCATGATCTGAGGCTAGCCACGCCGCGCCTCTAATGACACCGGTTTGACGCCCTCGGCGCGACGCCGACATGACGCCCGAGGGACGCCGGAACCGTCGCCGCAATGGTCACGGCCGATCCGGAACATAGTCGTCATGTCCATCCGCATCAGCACCTACAAGGTGAGAGCAGACGGTACGCAGACCGAGCCGCAGACCCTCTACGAGGGAGAGGGCGGGGAACCCCTCGCTACTGGCTTGATGCCCCCGTGCCTGTGCCCCAAGTGCCGAAGTGGATGGCAGGACCGGAGCACATCCGACCCCCGATTACGTGGAGGCCAGCCAGCATGAGTACGGCAGTAGTGATCCGCGACCCGAAGGCGTACGTCACCCCGGACGTGTGGGAGCGGGAGGTGACGCTCCTTCTCCGGAACCCGGACAACACCCGTGAACTGGCGGAGGCCAAGTTCGGGCAGGCCGTCGCCTACCTGGTCACGTGCGGGGAGAACCCGGACCTGCTCATGGGTCCGTCCAAGCAGGTGGACGAGGCGTGGCACTCGTTCATGCTGGACTCGATCCCGTACCACCACTTCACGGACCGGCACTTCGGCCGGTACATCCACCACGTTCCCGAACTGGGGGACGGGCGCGACGCGAAGGACGGCGGCCCGCTGGTCCTGGAACGGACGATCAACGCCATCAAGGCGGCCGGGTTCGAGGTCGACCCCGACCTGTGGGGCATGGAGAGCGTGGCCGACTGCAACCAGTGCCACGCTGGATGCCACGACTCACCCAAGTAGGACTGAACCGCACATGAGTTGGGGCCCATCCCCGTAAGTTGGGGCCGGGCCCCACTCCCGGGAGAGGAACACTGCATGTCATTGGCTGAGTCCTGGGACAGGTACGCGGTCGGTAGTACGCCCCGTAGGTCCGAGAACGCCAACGGAGACACGACCTGGCTCAACTGGACTCAGTACGCCGATCACGGGCCGAACGAGAGCCTTCTCGGTTCTGTAGCCGGGCGCCGAGTGTTGGAACTCGGCTCGGGGAGCGGAAGCAACCTGGCACACCTGGTGACCCTCGGCGCGTCCGGTCTCGGGGTGGACATCGCCCCCGCCCGTGAAGCTGTGGCACGGGAGCGCTGGGGTGATCTGCCAGGACTTGAGTTCCGCACGGCGGAGGCGACGGCGTTCCTAAGCGGGACGGACCAGACGTTCGATGTTGTGCTCTCGATCTTCGGTGCCGTCTGGTTCGTCGATCCGGAGACTCTGCTCCCACTGATCCGGGCGCGCATGGCAGCGGGTGGCATTCTGGCGTTCTCGCACCTGCCTGCCGGAAGTCAGGGTCCGCGACCAGGCAGGGCGGGTCTGCGGTACGACCACAGCCCAAGCGAATGGGAGCGCCTCCTCGCCGGCCACGGATTCATCGGTGCGTGCGCATCCGTCATCGACCCGCCGGAAGGCAGGACCGTAGGCACGATGCTCGTTCGTGCGGTAGCTCCCTGACCCTGTCCGGCCGGACATGACGATGCCCCCGACGCGTACGTCAGGGGCTTGTCAGAACGGCTGTGCGCCTGCCTCAGGCGCTCTCACCGATGTGCCGGTACAAGGTGGCCCGCGAGATCCCCAGGGCCTTGGCGATGGCGGTGACGCTCTCGCCCTTGGCGTGCCGGGCACGGGCTACGGCTAGCTTGTCGTCGTCCACCACGGTGGGGCGTCCCCCGTGGTTGCCCTTGCGGGCCGCAACGTCCAGCCCTTCCAACGTCTTCTCCCGGATGCCTTCCCGCTCGACTTCCGCGCTGACGGCTAGGACGGCGAAGACGATGGCTCCAGCCCCGTTCGGGTCGTACACGCCCGTGAGGGGGCCGGAAAGGAGTTCGAGTCGGATGCCGTCCGCTTGGAGGGTGGCGGACAGGGACATCAACTCTGCCGCGTTGCGGGCGAGTCGCTTCATCTCGACCACGGTGAGGATGACGGCTTGCCCGGGTGCGGCCTGCCTGAACTCCCGCGCGAGGGTGAGGGCCTTCTCCAGCTCGGGCCGTTCCTTCACACGGGTACTGATCTTCTCGGAGAACACGCGGGTGCACTGGGCCCCGGCAAGGGCGTCCAGCTGGGACTGGAGTTCCTGCCCCACCGTGGAGCACCGGGCATAGCCGAGCCGGATCGCTGCGCCCGGTGCGGCGTCGGGCGCCTGCGGTACTGGTGCGCCCGCCGTCCATGCGTCACCAGGCTGCCGGTCGGCCGGTGTCTTGATGGTGAGTTCTGCCTTCAAGGCGGGCACGAGGGCGAAGCGCCCCGTGTGGTAGTTGGCTGCCGCCTTGCCCGCGCCGGTACGGCAGGGGCTTCCTGCGGGGGCCTGACACTTGGGGCAGTCGTGACGCTCGACCTGTTCGGCCGGGGTGATCTTCTTCGGCATGGCCAGACCGTCTGGTTTATGAGACGCCCTGTCCTGTCACCCTGGTGGGCGCTGTCGCGCCCGTTGAAGTCTGCCCGTGCTGGTCAACGGCAAGGCGCTGCACGCCTGTCTCTCGGCCTGTCGTGCTGCCCTCGACCGCAGGCAGGCTCACGTCTCGCCGGGCGCTCAGCGTGGCGCACAGCCGTTCGCCTAGCAGTGCAGTCGTACGTGTCGGCGGACCGAAGAGCGACGGCGAAGGGGTGGGGTATGACCCCTTGAGGGGTGAGCCGCAACCGCCGTGTCTTAGCAGCTCAGAATCTGCCACGGTTCCAAGGGTCGCCAGGGCGGCGGCGAAGAGAAGCGTAAGAGGAAACCAACAGGTCAAGGCAATGGTGAGGCTCTAGCCGGCGGTGGAAGCCTGCATGAGTGCGAAGGCTTTCGAGGCTTGGCGTAAATGTCTTCGCTCCGTGGCCGCGTAGCGGCCTCCGAGGGGAAGCGCCTTGCCCTGTGGCTTCGCTCTTTGGGGGCGCGACAGTGCCAAGCCTGAGTGGTTTCCCGGTCTTCCTGATGTCGGCCCCTGCGGGGCCGCACCGTCGAAGCGTCTTCGCTCTGTGGCGGCGGAGCCGCCCCCCGCTGCTTCCTCTTCCGCCGTTGCGACTTGCGTAGATGGGGCGCTGTCGCGCCCCGGCTTCCCTTCGCCGCTGCACGTGAAGACGTACGCGACTTGGGCTGGTGGCCCCCTTCGGGGCTCGTGCGTGAGGCCAAATAGATAGAGAGGTAACGAACGTTTCCCGGGTCAACCCCTATATCGGTAGTCGTGAGGCGGTTACTGGGTACGTTCGTGGGAGTTACCTACCGGTCTTTGTGGATGCGGCAGGGCACGGATGCGCCGCTCCCCTTCTGGAAGAGGTGCCCCGACAGGACGAGGCAGGGCACGCCCGATCGGGGAGAGATGAGGCTGAGCCGCTGGGTCGTGGTCGAGGAGGGCAACACCTACCGGCTGCGCAAGCTCACCAAGGACGGCGACGACAACGCCGTCATCTACGTGGACCAGTCCGTGATGAACGTCCTGAAGTGGCAGAGGGAACGCCAGAACGCGGAGCGGGAACGGCTCGGCTCGGCATGGGTGGACAGTGATCTCGTGTTCGCCCGCGACGGCTTCAAGCTGTACCGGGGTGAGGCGGGCGGGCCGCAGGACCCCGAGAAGGTCTCGGCACGGTGGCGCACCCTGCGCAACCGGCTGCACCTGCCCGAGGACTTCCGCATCCACGACTGGCGGCACAGCAAGGTCACGAATGACCTGGAGGCCGGGGAGAACCCCGTCGAGGTCTCTGCCAACGTCCGGCACCACTCGCCGGGCTACACCATGGCCCGATACGGGCACTCACGTAAGGACGGAGCGCGGCGGCTGGCCGCTTCCGGAGCGGGCCGACTCGGCCTGTCATCCCTGGTCTGACCAGGGGATTCGCTCGGCTGTTGGTCACGTGGTTGGTCACGCCACAGCCCAGTAACGCAGAAAACCCCACGTGAAGTGGGGTCTCGGCTGGTGTCCGAGGGGGGACTTGAACCCCCACGCCCGATAAAGGGCACTAGCACCTCAAGCTAGCGCGTCTGCCATTCCGCCACCCGGACCAGGTGTCTGACGGGCGGCCCCGGGCCGCTCCGACGTGGAAAACCATAGCAAACATTCGGCGGTGCCCGATCACGGCCCGTTCCGGGGGACGGCCCGGATGACGGCCCCGGTGGTGGCCGGGTTACGGCGTGGGCGGCGGACCTTGTGACGGGCGTATGACAGGCCGGGGCCTGCCTTGGGGAGCGGGGGCGGATCGCGGGAGTATGTGGGGGACCACCAGCGAGGACCACCAGCAACGACCGTGGGAGTGAGCAGCGTGAGCGAGCCGAACGCGGGCAGGACCGTCTCGGGCGAGGACGAGGTCGTCGACCTCTGCCGTGATCTGATCCGGATCGACACCAGCAACTACGGAGACCACTCAGGACCGGGAGAGCGGGCCGCCGCCGAGTATGTCGCGGAGAAGCTCGCCGAGGTGGGCCTCGAACCCCAGATCTTCGAGTCCCACAAGGGCCGTGCCTCCACCGTCGCCCGGATCGAGGGCGAGGATCCCTCCAGGCCCGCGCTGCTCATCCACGGTCATACGGATGTCGTCCCGGCCAACGCCGAGGACTGGCGCCACCACCCGTTCTCGGGTGAGATCGCGGACGGCTGTGTCTGGGGCCGGGGCGCGGTCGACATGAAGGACATGGACGCGATGACCCTCGCCGTCGTACGGGACAGGATGCGCAGCGGCCGCAAGCCCCCGCGCGACATCGTGCTGGCCTTCCTCGCCGACGAGGAGGCGGGCGGCACGTACGGGGCGCGGTATCTCGTAGACAAGCACCCCGGGCTCTTCGAGGGCGTCACCGAGGCGATCAGTGAGGTCGGCGGCTTCTCCTTCACCGTCAACGAGAATCTGCGGCTCTATCTCGTCGAGACGGCGCAGAAGGGCATGCACTGGATGCGGCTGACCGTGGACGGCACCGCCGGGCACGGCTCCATGACCAACAACGACAACGCCATCACCGAACTGTGCGAGGCCGTGGGGCGGCTCGGCCGCCATCAGTGGCCGGTGAGGGTGACCAAGACCGTACGGTCCTTCCTGGACGAGCTGTCTGACGCGCTGGGCACCCCGCTCGACCCGGAGGACATGGACGCCACGCTCGCCAAGCTCGGCGGCATCGCGAAGATGGTCGGCGCCACCCTGCGCAACTCCGCCGCGCCCACCATGCTCGGCGCCGGCTACAAGGTGAATGTGATCCCCGGCCAGGCGACCGCGCATGTCGACGGCCGTTTCCTGCCCGGGTACGAGGAGGAGTTCCTGGCCGACCTCGACCGGATCCTCGGCCCGCGCGTCAAGCGGGAGGACGTGCACGGCGACAAGGCCCTGGAGACCAGCTTCGACGGCAAGCTGGTGGACGCCATGCAGACCGCGCTGTCGGCCGAGGACCCGATCGCGCGGGCCGTTCCGTACATGCTGTCGGGCGGCACCGACGCCAAGTCCTTCGACGACCTCGGCATCCGCGGCTTCGGGTTCGCCCCCCTCAAGCTGCCGCCGGAGCTGGACTTCGCCGGGATGTTCCATGGTGTGGACGAGCGGGTACCAGTTGACGGCCTTCAGTTCGGTGTGCGGGTGCTGGACCGTTTCATCGACCACAGCTGACAACGGAGTTGAGGGTTCCGGTAATCGACAGCGTGTGCACGCGCGACTGAAAAGAGTGAATGCGACCATACGCTCGTAGCCTCATTACTTCCTCCTCGTTACAGGTGTGCGGTCCGCGGCTGGGACCGCATTTGCCAACAAGGAGGAACAATGATCAAGAAGGTCGTCGCTGCTGCGGCTGTTACTGGTGGTCTGGTGCTCGCGGGTGCGGGTATGGCCGTCGCCGACGCGGGCGCGCAGGGTGCCGCTGTCGGTTCTCCCGGTGTCCTCTCGGGCAACGTGGTCCAGATCCCGGTCCACGTTCCGGTGAACGTGTGCGGCAACACGATCTCCGTGATCGGGCTGCTGAACCCCGCCTTCGGCAACGTGTGCGTCAACCACTGACGTCGGATATGACGTCGTATCTCTCACACTTCGTGAGGGTCTGAGCCCGAGTGGCCCCGGAGTGCGCGCCATGCACTCCGGGGCCGCTGGGCATCCTGCCCCGGCACCGATGCCCAGGGCAGCTCCGCAAGGCAAAAGGCAGGGATCGAAGCTATGAGGCAGGTCACGCGCAAAGGCCTGATCACCGTGGCGGCCGCGGGCGGCGTACTCGCGCTCAGCGGCGGCTACGCACACGCGGACTCGGGAGCGAGCGGCACCGCCGCGAACTCACCGGGGGTGCTGTCCGGCAACAACGTTCAGGTTCCGGTGCATGTCCCGGTCAACGTGTGCGGGAACACCGTCGATGTCGTCGGGGTGCTCAACCCCGCCTTCGGCAACAGCTGCGCCAATGTGTCCGGCAAACCGTCCGGCGGCGCACCCGGTCGTACGCATGGCGGGGACCATGACGGCGGATACGGCGGCGGCTCGCATCCGGGCGCCACACACACCGTGCCGGCCGGCGGTTCCCACGCGGGAGGCGGCGCGGCCGACTCTCCGGGCGTCGGCTCCGGCAACTCGGTCGAGGTGCCGATCGACATCCCCGTGAACGCCTGCGGGAACACCGTCGATGTCATCGGCCTGCTCAACCCCGCCCTTGGCAATGGCTGCGCGAACGACGCGCCCGTCCACCCGCCGGCCAAGCCCGAGCAGCCCGCCGAGCCCGGAGAGCCGGTCGCGCCGCACAAGCCCGGTACGCCGCCGACCGACCGTGCGATCGTCCCGCCGGCGCCGGGCGGGCCCAGTGCCCCGAACACCCCCGAGACGCAGACCGTCGCACAGCCCGAGGGCACCGACGTCCTCGCGCAGACCGGTGCGGGCGCGCTCGG
The DNA here is from genome assembly GCF_042789485.1 of Streptomyces sp. NPDC056835. NCBI lineage: Bacteria > Bacillati > Actinomycetota > Actinomycetes > Kitasatosporales > Streptomycetaceae > Streptomyces > Streptomyces sp. NPDC056835. The sequence goes on along the minus strand of NZ_JBHUBB010000030.1, from coordinate 11,700 downwards.
GATCGCGATTCCGGCGGGCGCGGGACTGCTCCTCGCGGGCACGGTCCTCTACCGGCGCTCCCGGTCCCGTTCCGCCGCGTAGTCACCTGACCGCGCACCGTACGTAAACAGGCGGAAAAGCGACCGAAAACGGAACAGGGTAGGACAGGGGCGGGCCTCGCAACAGCGGGGCCCGTTCCGTCGTACTCACCCTCACCAGGTGGCGCGCACCTGACGGATGATGCGTCGGCGCAGCCGCACTCTGCGACTGCCGTCCCGGTGCAGGCTCAGACGGTCCAATTCCCAGTGCCCGTACTCGGCGTGGTCGGTGAGCAGACGCGCCGCTTCCTTGCGGGAGACCCCGCGCGGCACGTACACATCGACAAATTCGTATTCCGGCATCGCATCTATTGTGCGGGCAGAGCCCCGGTACGGATAGCGTCTGCACTATGTCTGATGCTGCGCAGCCCACCGCTGCCGAGGTACGCGCTGCCGCCGAGGCGGTCAAGGTAGCTCTGGACCGCCATCTCGCGGCGGTCGAACACCGCACGGGTGAGGACGACCCGGCTGTCTCCGAAGCGTTCAACGCCCTCGCCGTCGCGGCCGAGGTCTATGACGAGCGGCTTTACAACCGGTACGACGAAGTCACCCCCTTCGAGATCCCGGACCCGGACGACTCACTGCCGCCCTACAACGGTCCCGAGGAGCCCAACGCCCTCAGCGTGCTGATCCGGCGTGACTACGCGGTCGTGGAGCCGCAGCGGCTGCTCGCGCAGGCACAGCGCATCGCCGAAGTGGAAGGGGACACCGACAACGGAGGTGTGGTCGGCGGCAGTGTGCACGCCGCCCTCGGTGTGCTCTTCGGCGAGTACGAACCGGACGAGATCGCCTCCCGGCACAAGGAGTTCGGCCTTGAGGAGGGCGACTCCACCCTCTGGGTGTCGGCCGCTGACGATCTCCCTGAGCCGGGGGAGTGGCTTTCTGCCCCCTTCGACCAGGCCGACCCCCAGCAGGTGGTCTGCCGCTTCGATGTCAGCGCGGTCTTCGACGAGGACGATCTCGACGCGGACATCGACGACCTGGAGGAACAGGACGCCTGACGTCGTACCGCCCGCGCCGAGCCCTGGTGGGCGCGGCGCGGGCGGTACGACGTCGCGGGCGGTACGGACGTCATGGACAGAACACCGGGTCAGCGCGGGGCGGGTCAGCCCCGACCGGGTCAGCCCGGCTGCGCCGCCGGGGTCGGCAGGCTCTCGATCAGCAGGCTCTCGATCAGCAGGCTCTCGATCAGCGGGCGCAGTCTGGTCGTGCGCTCCTGGGACGGGACGTCCGTCACGGCGCGCGCAAGCGCCTGGTCGACGCCGTGCACCACGGACAGATGGCGGTCGCCCCGACTGAAGGCCGTATAGACCCATGGGCGGCTCAGCCCCCGCGCGGCGTCGCCGGGGAGCACCACGACCGCCGCGGGCCAGCGCATCCCCGCCGCCTGGTGCGCGGTGAGCGCCCAGCCGTGGCGTACGGCCGACTCGACCCGGTCCCTGGGCACGACGACCTCCGCGCCCCCGCAGTCGAGACGCAGCCCCTCGGTGTCCGCGGAGACCACCGCCCCCTGGAACGTCCTGCCGGGCGACGGTACGTAGGCGATCCTGTCCCCCGGATCGAAGCCGCCGAACCGGCCTGGACCGGGGTTGAGCCGCTGCTTGAGCGCCGTATTCAAGGCGCGGGTGCCGGCCGAGCCGCCATGGCCCACGGTGATCACCTGCGTCTGCCCGGCGTCCACCCCGAAGGCGCGCGGCACCGACTCGGCCACCAACTGCACCGCGCGGTGCACCGCTTCGCCCGCGTCCCGCACCGGAACGATCACGACCTCCTTGCCGGGGGCCTCGACCTGATGCAGCTCACCGATGCCGATGCCCGAGACCAGCTCGCCGATCGGCCCCGGGTCGGGGGTACGGGAGGCGAGCTGCGGGCACACCCGGGCGGCCAGCAGATCGGCGAACACCCGGCCCGCGCCCGCCGACCACAGGACTCCGGGGTCACCGCTGAGGACGAGACGGCTGCCGTCGGGCAGTGACTCGACGATCATCGCGGCCGTCTCGACATCGAGCTGTGGCGCGTCCAGCACGATCAGGAGATCGAGCGCGAACATGCCGTCCGCGTCGCGTCCGGGGCCTTCCGCGCCCGCCAGCAGCCCGGCCACGGTAACGGCCCCCGCCGTCGCGTCCAGTCGGTCGCGGCCGTTCTCGCTGTGTGCCGCGACGACCGCGCGCACCCCGAGCGAGCGGGCGGCCCCGGCCAGGGCGACCGGCTCGGCGCGCGCGGCCTCACCGCCGGTGTGCAGGACGAGCCCATGGCCGGCGACCGCGCGGATCAGCTCCGCCGCCGCGCGCGGGGCCGCCGCCGCGGCCTCGTCCCAGGAGTCGTCGGGCCCGGTCTTGACCAGCCGCGCGAGCCCGTCGGCGAGGCTCTCCTCGGCGAGCGCGTACCGGTCGAGTCCCAGCAGCACCGGGGCCGGCGGACCGGCCTCGGCCGCGTCGGTACCGTCGGCCGGCTCCTCGCCGGCTACGGCCTCGGGAGCATCCACGCCGGCTTCGGAACCGTCCTCGAAGCCGTCCTCGAAGCCGCCTCCGAAGCTGTCCTCCGCGCCCTCCTGGAACACCAGAACCGCGCCCTCGGCAATCGCGTGCCGCACCGCCTCGTGAGGGTCGGGCACCGCGTGCTCGGCCAGCGTGCCCCGTACCGACGCGGCCTCCAGCGCGGTATGCCCCTGGAGCGCGGTCCGTTCCAGCAGCCAGCCGACGAGCGCGGCGGCCCGCCGTTCGTCACCGGGGCCGCATGCCGCCCCGAGCAGGGCCCGCGCGAACCCGTCGGCCTGCTCGGGCCGTACCCCGGGGACAGCGAGCAGCTGCCACGGGTCCTCACGCAGCACCTCGGCCGCCTGCTCCCCGAGCGCGGCGGCGACCTGCCCCGCCAGCGCCTCCGGCGCACCGCCCTCCGCCAGCACGGTCCCTACGGCGGACACCGCCTCGGCCGGGACAGCGCGCACAGCCGACGCGGGCGCGGACGAGAGACCCGACGGGAGACCCGCAGAGGGGCCCGAGGGCGCGGCCGACGCGGCCTCAGCGGCGCGTGGAGACGGCTCGGCGCGCTCCGGGGCGGCGGACGCGCGCGGGCCCAGCAGGGACCGGTCCACGGGCGCGCCGCTCTCCACGGCCCGTACGGCGGCGAGCAAGTCGGCGGCCTGCCCGCTCAGTTTCGTGCCCGCGGCGATGGGACCGGCCTTCTCCGCCTTGCGCTGCTCGATCCGCTCCCGCAGCTCCCGCTGGGCGGCCAGCTCGGCAGCGGCCTCGGACACCTCGGCCGCGACGGTCTCGGCCGTCTCGCCCTCGGCCACGGCACCCTCGGCCGTCTCGCCCCCGTCCGTCGCGCTCTCTCCGGCCGGCGCGTCCGCGCCGGGGCCGTCCGCGTGCTCAGCGGCGTTCTCGGCCGCCCCCGGGGCGGTGTCGCGGTCCGTACTCACAGCGTGCTCCAGTCCTGGTCGGGATAGCGGTGCACGGGCGCCGACACATCGTCGAGCGCCTGGCAGATCTCGTCAGGAAGACTAAGGCTCTCCACTGACAGAGCGGCCGTGAGCTGCTGCGCGTTGCGCGCGCCGATGATCGGCGCCACCACCCCGGGACGGTCCCGCACCCACGCCAGCGCCACTTCCAGAGGGGTCGTGGCGAGCCCTTCCGCCGCTGTCGCGACCGCGTCCACGATCCGGCTCGCCGCCTCGTCCAGATACGGCTCGACGAACGGGGCCAGCAGCTCGGAGGCGCCCCGGGAGTCGGGCGGTGTGGTGTGCCGGTATTTGCCGGTGAGCACCCCGCGCCCCAGCGGTGACGAGGGCAGCAGCCCGACCCCCAGATCGATCGCGGCCGGCAGCACCTCCCGCTCCACCCCGCGCTGCAGCAGTGAGTACTCCATCTGACTGCTGGCCAGCCGGGTCCGTATACCGGGCGAGGCAAGCTGCCAGGTGGCGGCCTTGGCCAGCTGCCAGCCGCAGAAGTTCGACACCCCCGCGTATCTGGCCCGCCCGCTGGTGACCGCGATGTCGAGCGCGTGGAGGGTCTCCTCCAGCGGCGTGCCGGTGTCGAAGGCGTGGATCTGCCACAGATCCACATAGTCCGTGCCGAGCCGTTCCAGGGACGCGTCCAGCGCGGCGAGCAGATGCCCGCGCGAACCGTCGAAGCGCCGGTAGGGGTCCGGCACACTCCCGGCCTTGGTCGCGATGATCAGATCACGGCGCGGAACGAGCCGTTCGACGAGTTGACCGAGCAGATATTCGGCCTCCCCGCCGCCGTACACGTCCGCCGTGTCGATCAGCGTTCCGCCCGCTTCCCAGAAGGCCTTCATCTGGTCGGCGGCGTCGTGTTCGTCGGTGTCCCGTCCCCAGGTCAGGGTGCCGAGCCCGATTCTGGACACGCGCAGGCCGGTTCGGCCGAGATGCCTCTGCTCCATGGCTGCTGAGATTACTGGCCAGGACCCCACGCGGAGAGAGCCTGTGGACAACCCGCCCCTGACGGATCCCCGTATCGCGCGCTAGAGTCCCGGGCACAGGGACGTTACTCATCGGTAAGGGAGTGGTTATGCGGCTCGGCATCAACCTCGGGTACTGGGGCGCGGGGATGGACGGCGACAACCTCGCCGTCGCGCAGGAGGCCGACCGGCTCGGCTACGACGTCTGCTGGGCGGCCGAGGCGTACGGCTCCGACGCGCCGACCGTACTGAGCTGGGTCGCCGCGCAGACCGAGAGCATCGACGTCGGCTCCGCGATCCTCCAGATCCCGGCGCGCCAGCCCACGATGACCGCCATGACCGCCGCCACCCTGGACTCCCTCTCCGGCGGCCGGTTCCGGCTCGGCCTCGGCGTCTCGGGACCGCAGGTCTCCGAGGGCTGGTACGGAGTGAAGTTCGACAAGCCCCTCGCCCGTACCCGGGAGTACGTGGAGATCGTCCGCAGGGCCATGACCCGCGAGCGGCTGTCGTACGAGGGCGAGCACTGGACGCTGCCGCTGCCCGGCGGCCCCGGCAAGCCGCTGAAGCTCACCGTGCACCCGGAGCGTGAGCGTATCCCGCTCTACATCGCCGCGATCGGCCCCAAGAACCTGGAGCAGACCGGCGAGATCGCCGACGGCGCGCTGCTGATCTTCCCCTCGGCCGAACACCTGGAGGACACGGCGATCCGGCATCTGCGGGTGGGCCGCGAGAAGGCCGGGCTGACCATGGAGGGCTTCGACGTCTGTCCCACCGTGCCGATCGCGGTCGGCGACGACATCAACGCACTGGCCGACGTCTTCCGCCCGTACACCGCGCTCTATGTGGGCGGGATGGGCAGCCGTAAGCAGAACTTCTACAACCAGCTCGCGCGGCGCATGGGATACGAGAAGGAGGCCACCGAGATCCAGGACAAGTACCTCGCCGGCGACAAGAACGGCGCGGCGGCGGCCGTACCGCACGAGCTGATCGACTCGACCACGCTGCTCGGCTCCGTGGAGCGGATCGCCGACCGGATGGGGGCGTACGCCGCCGCCGGTGTCACCACGCTGACCCTCGCACCGTCCGGTTTCACGCTCGACGAGCGGATCGCCGCGCTCCGCGTCGGGACGGAAGCCCTGGAGCGCGCCGGGCTGGTGTCGTAGCCGGCGGCAGCGTGGTCAGCGGCAGTCACGGTCAGTGGCGGTCATGGCCGGTGGCTGTCATGGCGAGGTGGCGGCCGTAGCCCGTAGCCGGTATAGCCCGAACGGGCTACCGGACCGGCGTGCCCGAACGCGAAGTCCGCGGTGAGGTACGGAGACGTACGAAGGCGCCCGGGCGGAAGTCTGCGGCCGTGGTGGGGGCTCGGGGGGTCTTCCCCGCCACGGCCGTCATGTACGACAACGCGTCCGGGCCCCGCTCGGTTACGCGCCGGGGCCTCCTTCGCGCTCCTTCTTTCGGCTTAGCCGGCCGGCGTAGCTGTTGCCTGTTCCCTCGCACCCCATTTGACTCGGTTTCTGCGGATGTCTGTATGGAGGTGGCAGTGATGCTCTCGGCCCGAAGCCTGTTCCAGGAAATCCTGGACGACGATCGTTCCTTCCGGCTCTTCTGCTCCATCGCTGCCAGCGGCGAAGCCCAGGGAGGGTGGGAGAACGGCCGGATCGCGGCTCTGGTGCCGGAGTCCATGCGGGATCTCGCTCCGAAGATCGCCCGGCACGGCGCCGACGAGGACAAGCACGGGCGGATCTTCAACGCCCTGCTGCGCAAGCGCGGTCTCCAGCCGGTCGCGGTGCCCGCGGAGACGGACTACACCACGCTGCTTGAGCGGCAGGGAATCGGGCTCACCCACACGAAGCTGCGCCGTGACGAGCCGCTGACCGAGGAGGACATCCTCGTCTATCTCTCGCACAGCCGGATCACCGAGCAGCGGGCCGCCGACCAGATGGTGATGCTGGTCAGGTACTTCGGCGACAACCCTGAGGTCGGCAAGGCCGTCAAGATGATCAGCAATGACGAGGACAACCATCTCGCCTACTGCCACGAGGAGTTGCTGCGGCTGGCCCGCGCGGGCCATGGCCGTGCGATCCAGCGCACCCTGCGGCACTGCGCCCTGTCGGAGATCAGGACCTACCGTCAGGTGAGTCTCGCGGTGATGGGCCGGATGGGCCGGATCCTGGGCTGGCCGGCGCCCAAGTCGGCGGCGCTCGCGGCGGGGATCCACGCCATCTACGCGTATGAACGGCTCATCGGCTGGCGCCGGATGGTCACGCTCGTGATGCCGGAGCGGCGCGACGCGCTCGGCGGGTCCGCGACCGCCGCGCCGGCCTTCTGAGCCCCGAGCCCCGGCCCGAGCCCCGGCCTGAACCCCCGCCCCCGCCTTCTGCGCCTCTGAATTTCCAAACCCCTGACAGATGGCGGGTCAGAGCCAGCCGCGACGCTTGAACGCCCGGTGCAGCCCGAAGACCACGACCACCATGAAGGCGATCACGGCCGGGTACGCCCACACGTACCTCAGCTCGGGCATGTGCTTGAAGTTCATGCCGTAGATCCCCGCGACCAGCGTGGGAACGGCGGCCATCGCCGCCCACGCCGAGATCTTCCGCATGTCGTCGTTCTGCCGCACCCCCATCTGCGCGAGATGCGCCGCCAGGATGTCGGAGAGCAGCCGGTCGAGCCCTTCCACCTGCTCATTGGCGTGCAGCAGATGGTCGTTGACGTCCCGGAAGAACGGCTGCGAGCCCGTGTCGACGAATGGCACCCCGGGGACCGCCAGCCGGGCCATCGGGGAGGCGAGCGGCCCGGTGGCCCGGCGGAACTCCATCACCTGCCGCTTGAAGTTGTAGATCCGTTCCGCGGTCGACGCCGCCGAGCCCGTCCCGGACCCCGGTCCTGACCTGGACGGCGACCCGGATCCACCGTCGCCCCCGTTCGGCGCGAAGACTTCCGCCTCCAGCTCCTCCAGATCGAGCTGGAGCTCCCCGGCCACCTCGATGTAGTGGTCCACGACCGCGTCGCTGACCGCGTACAGGACCGCCGTGGGGCCGTGCTTGAGGACTTCCGGCTCCGATTCGAGCCGCTGCCGTACGGCAGCCAGCGGAGCGCCCTCGCCGTGCCTGACCGTCACCACGAAGGAGTCTCCGACGAAGACCATCAGCTCGCCCGAGGAGACGATGTCGTCCTCCGGCTCGTACCGCACCGGTTTGAGGACCATGAACAGCGAGTCGTCGTAGATCTCCAGCTTGGGCCGCTGATGCGCGGTGAGCGCGTCCTCCACGGCCAGCGGATGCAGCCCGAACTCGCTGCTCACGAGGTCGAACTCGTGAGCCGTGGCCTCGTGCAGCCCGAGCCAGAGGAACGCGTCGCCCGTGGCGCGCGCCTCGTCGAGGGCGTCGGAGAAGTCGGCGGGGCCGTCGGTACGGCGTCCGTCGCGGTAGATGGCACAGTCCACGATCACGGCGGGCATTCTCCCCCCTCCGCATCCCGCCCGCATCCCCCGGGCACGTACCGGCCCATGACGCTGCCGTACCGACCGCCTACCCTGGCGGGCATGGCCACGTTGATCCTCGTACGTCATGGACGGTCCACCGCCAACACCGCGGGGCTGCTCGCGGGCTGGACGCCGGGGGTCGCCCTCGACGAGCGCGGCGCCGCCCAGGCCGCGGCGCTGCCGGCACGGCTGGCGAGGGTGCCGATCGCCGCCGTCGTCAGCAGCCCGTTGCAGCGCTGCCGGGAGACCCTTCAGCCGCTGCTGGACGCCCGGCCGGAGCTGGTGGTCCAAACCGACGACCGGATCGGTGAGTGCCACTACGGCGACTGGTCCGGCCGCAAGCTCGCCGAACTGGCCGACGAACCGCTGATGACGGTCGTGCAGCAGCATCCCTCGGCCGCCGTCTTCCCCGGGGGCGAGTCGATGCGCGCGATGCAGGCGCGCGCGGTGGAGGCCGTACGGGAGTGGAACGCGCGCGTCGAGGAGGAGCACGGCGAGGACGCCGCCTTCCTGATGTGCTCGCACGGGGACATCATCAAGGCGCTCGTGGCGGACGCCCTGGGCATGCATCTCGATCTCTTCCAGCGGATCCATGTGGACCCCTGCTCGGTCACGGCGGTCCGCTACACCCGGCTGCGCCCCTTTGTGCTGCGGCTCGGTGACACCGGCGATCTCGCCGGGCTGGCGCCGAGGGAGAACACCGGCGGCGGCAGCGGGGTCGTGGGAGGCGGAGCGGGAGCACCGTGATCGCTCCGCGCAGTAGGGTGGACGCGCCGTCCGCGTGATCCCGGGGTTTCCGGGACCCGCGCCCCGCCCATTGCCCTCCCGGCCCATTGCCATGACCGATGTGCCGTTACCGACGAATTCCAAGGGAGATCAGGACGTGTCCCGTCAGGTGTTCCTCTACGACCCACCGGACCGCTTCGTGGCCGGTACGGTCGGGCTGCCTGGACGCCGTACGTTCTTCCTACAGGCTTCCGCCGCAGGGCGCGTCACCAGCGTCGCCCTGGAGAAGACCCAGGTGGCCGCGCTCGCCGAGCGGATCGACGAGCTGCTGGACGAGGTCGTACGCCGTACCGGCGGCAATGCCCCCGTACCCGCCATGGCGCCCTCGGACGTCTCCGACTCCGCGCCGCTCGACGCCCCGGTGGAGGAGGAGTTCCGGGTCGGCACGATGGCGCTGGCCTGGGACGGCGACGAACAGCGCATGATCGTCGAGGCCCAGGCGCTCGTCGAGCTGGACGCCGACACCGACGAGGATCTCGCCGAGGCCGAGGAACGACTGCTCCAGGACGAGGAGAACGGTCCGCCGATGCTCCGCGTCCGGCTGACCGGCGCCCAGGCCAGGGCCTTCGCCAAACGTGCTCTGGACGTGGTCAACGCCGGCCGCCCGCCGTGCCCGCTGTGCAGCCTGCCGCTCGACCCGGAAGGACACGTATGCCCGCGCCAGAACGGATACCGCCGCGGAGCGTGACACCGGTCGATCTCCTCGCCAAGGGCGAGCTGACGGTGCTCGGACGTATCCGCGAGGCGTCCAACGCGGTGCTCTACTGCTCCGTCTCGTACGAGGGCGAGGAAGCCCACTGCGTCTACAAACCCGTCGCGGGCGAGCGGCCCCTGTGGGACTTCCCCGACGGCACGCTGGCCCAGCGCGAGGTGGCGGCGTACGAGGTCTCCGAGGCGACCGGCTGGGGGCTGGTGCCCCCGACCGTGCTGCGTGACGGCCCCTATGGCGAGGGCATGTGCCAGCTGTGGATCGAGGCGGACACGGACGGGACCGCGGCGCCGCTGCTGGCCCTCGTGGAGGACGAGGAGCCGGGCGAGGGCTGGAAGGCGGTCGGCCTCGCCGAGGTGGGCGAGGGCGAGACCGCCCTGCTGGTGCACGCGGACGACGAGCGGCTGCGCCGCCTCGCCGTGCTCGACGCGGTGATCAACAACGGCGACCGCAAGGGCGGCCATCTGCTGCCCGCGCCCGAGGGGCGGCTGTACGCCATCGACCACGGCGTCACCTTCAACGTCGACGACAAGCTGCGCACCCTGCTCTGGGGCTGGGCGGGCGAGCCCCTGCCCGCCCAGACGCTGGAGGTGCTCGGCAGGCTGGAGGAGGCCCTTGGGGAGGGCGCGCCCCTCGCCACCCGGCTGGCCGAACTGCTCACCGTGGCCGAGACCGATGCCATTCGGTCCCGTGTGGGTGAACTGCGCCACACGGGCCGCCATCCGGAGCCCTCCGGCCAGTGGCCCGCGATCCCCTGGCCACCGGTCTGACCACGGCGTGAGACCGGCACGGGCACGGGTCGTGCGACCTGGGGCGCCCGGGGCGCCGGTCCCGCCGCGAGGCCCGGACAGGCCGGCGGCGGATCGCGCAAGAGCGCCCAACCGGCCAGTACCACCCATCCGGTTCGTATGCGGAACCTGCATCCGGTTACGCTCATGTCATGTATGCCTGGCCCGCTTCCGAGGTCCCCGCCCTGCCTGGCAAGGGCCGCGACCTCAGGATTCACGACACCTCGACCAATGGCCGAGTCACCCTTGAGCCCGGTCCCGTCGCCCGTATCTACGTCTGCGGCATCACGCCGTACGACGCGACCCACATGGGTCACGCGGCGACCTACAACGCGTTCGACCTCGTTCAGCGCGTGTGGCTCGACACCAAGCGGCAGGTTCACTACGTCCAGAACGTGACCGATGTCGACGATCCGCTGCTGGAGCGGGCGCGGCGCGACGGCGAGGACTGGGTCGGGCTCGCGGAGCGTGAGACGGCGCTCTTCCGGGAGGACATGACCGCCCTTCGGATGCTGCCGCCCCAGCACTACATCGGCGCCGTGGAGGCGATACCGGGCATCGTGCCGCTGGTGGAGCGGCTGCGTGACGCGGGGGCCGCGTACGAACTCGACGGTGACGTCTACTTCTCGGTCGAGGCCGACCGGCACTTCGGCGAGGTCTCACGCCTCGACGCCGAAACCATGCGGCTGCTCTCCGCCGAGCGCGGCGGCGACCCCGACCGGCCCGGCAAGAAGAACCCCCTCGACCCGATCCTCTGGCTGGCCGCGCGTCCCGGCGAGCCGAGCTGGGACGGGGGCAGCCTGGGCCGCGGCCGGCCCGGCTGGCACATCGAGTGTGTGGCCATCGCCCTGGACCATCTGGGCATGGGCTTCGACGTCCAGGGCGGCGGCAGCGATCTGGCCTTCCCGCACCACGAGATGGGCGCCTCGCACGCGCAGGCGCTGACCGGCGAACACCCGTTCGCCCAGGCCTATGTGCACGCCGGGATGGTCGCCCTGGACGGCGAGAAGATGTCCAAGTCCAAGGGCAATCTGGTCTTCGTCTCGACGCTGCGCCGCGAGGGCGTGGACCCGGCGGCGATCCGGCTCGCGCTCCTCGCGCACCACTACCGCTCCGACTGGGAGTGGACGGACCAGGTGCTCCAGGACGCCGTGGAGCGGCTGGCGCGCTGGCGGGCCGCCGTGTCGCGGCCCGACGGGCCCTCGGCCGAGGCGCTGGTCGACGAGATCCGTACCGCGCTGGCGGACGATCTGGACGCTCCCGCGGCGCTCACGGCCGTCGACCGCTGGGCGGCGCTCCAGGACACCACGGGCGGTACGGACGAGGGAGCGCCCGGAGTGGTGTCGCGCGCGGTCGACGCGCTGCTCGGCGTCGCGCTGTAGGGATTCCGCGTGTACCCGGTACGGGAGCGGGGCGGTGCCGAGAAGGCACCGCCC
>NZ_JBHUBB010000029.1:53174-127279 GCF_042789485.1 Streptomyces sp. NPDC056835 | reverse complement strand
TGAGTTCTCAAGGAACGGACGCTTCCTTTGTACTCACCCTCTCGGGCTTTCCTCCGGGCTTTTCCCTTCGGTCTTGCGTTTCCGACTCTATCAGATTCATTCGGCGTGTTCCGCCTCAAGAATTCCGATGGCCTTTGGATTGGCCTTTTGCCTTTCGGCTGTTCACTACTTTAACCGAATCCCCGCCCGGCTCATAATCGAGCCATTGAGCCCGGATTTCGGCATGCCGAAATCCGCACCTGTCAGGGTGTGGTCGAAAGTAGTGGGTGGCCGCCTCGGGCACTGCTGAACAGCAGGACCTGTTGAAAGCGGCTCGGGCTACGTTAGGCGGATGAACAGCGCGCGTCAAGTTCGACGTTTACGTGGCGCGTGAGCGCGATAGGGGCTCACCGAGGGGTCGCCGTCGATCCAGAAGCGCCAGGGGTGGACCGCGCCGTCGCCGCCCACTCCGGTGCGCGGGCCGCTGCGAACCTGGTCAGCCGGGACAGGGGTACCCGTGAGTATCGACAGTGGTGCGTCGGGGCCGGCGCAGACGTCCGCTCCGTTCAGGGCGCGGTCGACATCGAGGGCGGTGGCCAGGCGGGCCGGACCTTTGGCCAGTTCCCTGTCATGACGGGCCGAGATTCGACGTTTGCGGGCCAGTTCGGCGCCCACGCCGATCTCGCCGGCCCGCAGCAGGACCCCGCTCGCCATGCCCTCCGGGCCGCACACCAGGTTGAGGCAGTGCCACATCCCGTAGGTGAAGTAGACATACGCGTGACCGGGCGGGCCGAACATCACCGCGTTGCGGGCCGACCGGCCGCGGAAGGCGTGCGAGCCCGGGTCGACCGCGCCCGCGTACGCCTCTACTTCAGTCAGCCGGAGTTCGATGGGGCCGTCGTCCGTGTCCCGTATCAGCGTTCGGCCCAGGAGGTCCGGTGCGACCTCAAGGACCGGCCGGTCGAAGAAGTCGCGGGGCAGCGGCCTGCGGTCGGGGCTCTCGGTCATGGCTTACGAGCCTACCGGGGAACCGATTACGGTCGAGGCGCGTATGTAGAGGTCAGAATCTAGAAGGAGTGAACATGGGCTTCAAGAAGCTGCTCGCGAGCATGGGCGCCGGTGGCGCGTCAGTCGAGACAGAGCTGACCGAGCTGAACGTCGTCCCCGGCGGGGTCGTCCAGGGCGAGGTACGTCTTCAGGGCGGGTCCGTGAATCAGCAGATCGAAGGACTCAACGTCGGGCTCCAGGCGCGGGTCGAGGTCGAGGGCGGCGACCAGGAGACCAAGCAGAACATCGAGTTCACCAAGCAGAACATCGGCGGCGCCTTCGAGGTGCAGGCCGGGGCCGTCCATGTGGTGCCGTTCGGTCTGGAGATCCCCTGGGAGACCCCGATCACGACGATCGACGGTCAGTCGCTGCGCGGGATGAACATCGGTGTGACCACGGAGCTGGAGATCGCGCGGGCGCTCGACTCCGGCGATCTGGACCCGATCAACGTCCACCCCCTGCCCGCGCAGCAGGCGATCCTGGACGCCTTCATCCGGCTGGGCTTCCGCTTCAAGAGCGCGGACATGGAGCGCGGTCTTATCCGCGGGACGCGGCAGAAGCTGCCGTTCTACCAGGAGATCGAGTTCTTCGCGCCGCAGCAGTACCGCGGTCTGAACCAGGTCGAGCTGTCCTTCGTCGCGGACGACCGCGAGATGGACGTCATCCTGGAGATGGACAAGAAGCCGGGTCTGTTCACCGAGGGCAGTGACTCGTTCCGGGCGTTCCAGGTGGGGCTCAACGACTTCCAGGGCACCGACTGGTCCGCCTATCTCAACCAGTGGCTCTCCGAGGTCGGTGGCCGTCGTAACTGGTTCTGAGCGCAGGCTCTAGGCTCGGGGCCGCGAGGCAGCCGAGCTGCCGCGCGGCCAGGCAGGACAGCCGATTCGGAGGTTCGGACGTGACCGAGGGGAAGAGGGCTCCGCTCCCTCATGACTTCCATCCGCAGGTGCCGTCGTTCACGGTGGTGAGCGATGACATCGAGCCCGGGGCGGTGCTCAAGGACGCCCAGGTCCACGCCGCCGGGAACACCTCGCCGCAGCTGCGGTGGGAGGGTTTCCCGGCGGAGACCCAGAGTTTCGCCGTGACGTGCTTCGATCCGGACGCGCCGACCGGCAGCGGGTTCTGGCACTGGGTGGTCTTCGACATCCCGGCGTCGGTCACGGAGCTTCCCGTGGGCGCGGGCACCGGGGTGTTCGAGGGGCTTCCCAAGGGCGCGGTGCAGGCGCGCAACGACTACGGGTCGCGGGACTTCGGTGGCGCGGCGCCGCCGCCCGGGGATCCGGCGCACCGGTATGTGTTCACGGTGTACGCGGTGGACAGTGAGCGGCTGGGGCCCGACGAGGACGCGTCGCCCGCGTTCGTCGGCTTCAATTTGCGGTTCCATACGCTGGCACGTGCGCAGCTCATCGGCGAGTACGCCGCCCCGGCCGCCCTTTGACCGTTTGCCTTTTGTTTGCCCTGCCCTGGTCTTGGAGAGATCAGGGCAGGGCATTTTTTATTGTGTTGTCCCTCTCGGCGTGCCCGGCCAGAGTTGATCCAGGTCCGACGCCTCCCGATGGGGCTCGGGCCGGCACACGGGAGGTGGGCGGGATGCGGGACACGCTGGTACTGAATGCGAGCTTCGAGCCGCTGTCGACGGTGACACTCAACCGTGCGGTGGTGCTGGTGCTGCAGGACAAGGCCGTTGTCGAGCACGCCCATCCCGATCTCCGTGTCCGTGCGGCCGCGGTGGAGCTGCCGGTGCCCCGGGTGATCAGGCTCTGCCGGTTCGTACGGGTGCCGTTCCGAAGACAGGCTCCGTGGTCGAGGCGGGGGGTGCTGGTCAGGGACCAGCATCGGTGCGCGTACTGCGGCAGGCGCGCGACGACGGTGGACCATGTGGTGCCGCGCTCCCGGGGTGGTTCGGACAGCTGGCTGAATACGGTCGCTTCGTGCGCCGAGGACAACCACCGCAAGGCCGACCGTACGCCGGATCAGGCGGGAATGCCGCTGCTGTACCAGCCGTTCGTACCGTCCCCGGCGGACGCGATGCTGCTGTCCCTGCGGGCCGGTGAGCGTTCGGAGCTGCCGCACTGGCTGGTCTCGGTCCAGTCCGCCGCGTAACGCGTGGGAGAACGTGACAGAGGAGGCCCGCTGCCCCACGGGGAGCGGGCTTCCGGCTGTCCGCGCGCCCGTACGGCTCGTACGGCTCGTACGGCTCGTACGGCTCGTACGGCTCGTCAGCCGTAACGGCGGACGAGCAGCTGGACGATGGCGACCACGCCGACGGCCACGACCAGCCCGCGCAGCGCCGCGGGGGGCAGCTTGCGGCCCACCTTGGCCCCGAGCTGGCCGCCGATCGCCGAGCCGACGGCGATGAGGACGACCGCTGTCCAGTCGAACTCCGCGACGAAGAGGAAGAAGAGCGCGGCGACGGTGTTGACGACGGCGGCGAGGATGTTCTTGACCGCGTTCAGCCGCTGCATGGTGTCGTCGAGCAGCATGCCCATCAGGGAGAGATAGATGATGCCCTGGGCTGCCGTGAAGTAGCCGCCGTAGACGCTGGCGAGCAGTATTCCGGTGAAGAGGAGCGGGCCGCCGTTGGGGCGGGCGCTGGTGCCCTTGCGGGCACGGCGGGCCTGGACGGCCCTGGCCAGCCGGGGCTGAAGGATGATCAGGACGAGGGCGAGGGTGACCAGGACGGGCACGATCGTCTCGAACGCCGTCGACGGCAGTGTCAGCAGCAGTGCGGCCCCGGCGAACCCGCCGACGACCGCGGCGGCGCTGAGGCGCAGTACGCGGCGGCGCTGGCCGGTGAGTTCGGCGCGGTAACCGATGGCTCCGCTGATGGCACCGGGTATCAGGCCAAGGGCGTTGGAGACGGTGGCGGTGACCGGCGGGAGGCCCGTGGCGAGCAGGACGGGAAAAGTGATCAGCGTGCCGGAACCGACAATGGTGTTGATGGTTCCGGCGCTGATGCCCGCGACGAATACGGCGAGCATCTCCCAGATGGTCACGGTGCGCTGCCCTCCGATGATCGGTGCTGGATGCACCGATCATGCACGAAGGGGCAGGACGCTCAGTCCAGCGGGGGGTCCTGCCTGCGCTCCTTGCCGGTGTCGAAGCCCGGCATGCCACCGCCCAGGTTGCCGAAGGCGCCGCTGAGCCCCTTGAGTGCGTCGCCGATCTCGCTGGGCACGATCCAGAGCTTGTTGGCGTCTCCCTCGGCGATCTTGGGGAGCATCTGGAGGTACTGGTACGAGAGCAGTTTCTGGTCGGGGTCGCCGGCGTGGATCGATTCGAAGACCGTACGGATCGCCTGGGCCTCGCCCTCGG
Organism: Streptomyces sp. NPDC056835; assembly: GCF_042789485.1. Lineage (NCBI taxonomy): Bacteria > Bacillati > Actinomycetota > Actinomycetes > Kitasatosporales > Streptomycetaceae > Streptomyces > Streptomyces sp. NPDC056835. The sequence continues at coordinate 122,938 of NZ_JBHUBB010000029.1, read as the reverse complement.
CGCGCAGGGCGGCGGCCTTGGCCTCACCTTCCGCGCGCAGGATCGCGGACTGCTTCTCGCCCTCGGCGGTGAGGATCTGCGACTGGCGGATGCCCTCCGCGGTGAGGATCGCGGCGCGCTTGTCGCGGTCGGCGCGCATCTGCTTCTCCATCGAGTCCTGGATGGAGGTCGGCGGCTCGATGGCCTTCAACTCGACGCGGTTGACGCGGATGCCCCACTTGCCGGTGGCCTCGTCGAGGACGCCGCGCAGGGCCGCGTTGATCTCCTCGCGGGAGGTGAGGGTCCGCTCCAGGTCCATGCCACCGATGATGTTGCGCAGGGTGGTGACGGTGAGCTGCTCGATCGCCTGGATATAGCTGGCGACTTCGTAGGTCGCCGCGCGGGCGTCGGTCACCTGGTAGTAGATGACGGTGTCGATGTTGACGACCAGGTTGTCCTGGGTGATCACCGGTTGGGGCGGGAAGGGGACGACCTGTTCACGCAGGTCGATCCTGTTACGGATCGAGTCGATGAACGGGACGACAATGTTCAGGCCCGCGTTGAGAGTTCGTGTGTAGCGGCCGAACCGCTCCACGATGGCGGCGCTTGCCTGCGGGATGACCTGGATCGTCTTGATCAGGGCGATGAATACAAGCACCACCAGGATGACCAGGACGATGATGATCGATGGCATCGCGTTCCTCGGGCCCTTCGCTGCCGGATGTTCTGATGATCGATATTCTCAGACCGCGAGCGTATGTGCTTACCGTTCGGCCGGGTTGGCTCACATCACCACGGCTGTGGCTCCGTCGATCTCGACCACATCGACCTGTTGACCGGGTTCGAAGGCGGCTCGCTCGTCGTAGGCGCGGGCCGACCAGACCTCACCGGCGAGCTTGATCCGGCCGCCTCTGCCGTCCACCCGTTCCAGTACAACGGCTTGACGGCCCCTCAGCGCGTCGATGCCGGTGGCCGAGCCGGGGCTCGCGCCGCGCTGCCGGGCCGCGTAGGGCCGTACGACGGCGACGAGGGCGACGGACACCACGACGAATACGAGGACTTGGGCCACGATTCCGCCACCGAGCGCCGCGGTGACGGCTCCGGCGACCGCTCCGGCCGAGAACATGCCGAATTCGGGCATCGCCGTTATCACGAGCGGAATGCCCAGTCCGACCGCGCCGATCAGCCACCACACCCATGCGTCGATTTCCACATGGTCATGGTAGGGGCGGGGGTCCCTGTCCCGACAGGGGTGATATCCGGTCAGCTACGAGCTGTTGACCGGCCGGACGTCAGCCGAGGGGCAGGCCCTGCGCGGTCCAGCGGTCGCCCTTGCGCTCGATGACGAGCGGGAGGCCGAAGCAGTGCGAGAGGTTGCGCGAGGTGAGTTCTGTCTCCACGGGGCCGGCGGCGAGCACCTTGCCCTGGCGGATCATGAGGACATGGGTGAAGCCCGGCGCGATCTCCTCGACATGGTGGGTGACCATGATCATGGAGGGGGCGTACGGATCGCGGGCGAGGCGGCCGAGTCTGCGCACCAGGTCCTCGCGTCCGCCGAGGTCGAGGCCGGCCGCGGGCTCGTCCAGGAGCAGCAGTTCGGGGTCGGTCATCATCGCGCGGGCGATCAGGGTGCGCTTGCGCTCGCCCTCGGATAGGGTGCCGAACTTGCGGTCCAGGTACTCGGTCATGCCGAGGCGGTCGAGGAAGGCGCGGGCGCGCCGCTCGTCGACCTCGTCGTAGTCCTCGTGCCAGGTCGCGGTCATGCCGTACGCGGCGGTGAGGACGGTCTCCAGGACCGTCTGGCGCTTGGGCAGCTTCTCGGCCATGGCGATGCCCGCCACGCCGATACGGGGGCGGAGCTCGAAGACATCGACCTTGCCGAGCCGGTCGCCGAGGATCCGTACCTTGCCGGAGGTCGGGAAGAGATAGCTGGAGGCGAGATTGAGCAGGGTGGTCTTGCCGGCGCCGTTGGGGCCGAGGATCACCCAGCGCTCCCCCTCCTTGACCGACCAGGAGACATCGTCCACCAGAGCGCGTCCGTCGCGGACCACGGATACGTCCACCAGCTCCAGTACATCGCTCATGAGCGCGTTGTCTCCCCATGCAATCGTCTTGAGGTTTCAGGTGCGCCTGCAGGCGCGTCCCCCAACAAAACCTACGCCACCCGTCGGGGGGTCCGGCCGTGAGGTCCGTTCCCTACGCTGGTGCCATGCTTTCGCAACCACGCTCAGGACTGCTGGCCGCATGGGGAAATGCCCTGTTGGCCGGGTTTGTATCGCCGGACGACGCTGTGCTCGCCGTGGTCGGCGACGACGCCGTACACCGGGTGGAAGGGCTGCCCGGTGAGGCCGGTCCTGTCGGGCTCACGCTCGCGCTGGGCCGGCTGCGGGCGCTCGGGGTGACCGGATACCGGATCGCGCTGCCGGCGCCGGGCCATCCGCTGGGGCTCAGTGGCCCGCCGGAGTTCAATGCCCGTGCGCTGGAGGCCGAGGAGGCGGTGATCGCTGCCGGGGCACCGTACGGACTGATCCCCGAGATCTCCGCGGTGGGCCCGGACGGCGACCGGCATGTCGAGGTCCTGTGGCACTGCCTGCCGGTACGGGAGGCACCGCCGGCGGACGTGCCCTCGCTGGGCGAGGCGGAGCGCGAACTGGCGGAGGCGCTGCGGGAGGCGACGGATGTGCTCTCGCGGCTGGACGTGGCGGCGTCGGGGCCGGTGGCCGAGGCGGCGCTCGACGCGTACCGGGCACGGTCGGAGCGGGGGCGTGAGGTGCTGGCGCCCGGCTATCCGCCGCGGGCGGTACGGGTGCTCGAACTGGCGCAGCGGATCGCGCTGCTGGTCTCGCTGGCGTACGAGCACGGACACGGCGGCGCGGTGAGCGCGTCGGAGATGGCGGCGCGGGGCGAGGCGCTGCGGCCGGTGGAGCGGTGCGCGCGGCGGGCGCTCGTGGCGTCCTACAACGCGTATGTCGAGGAGCGGGAGCGGGGTATGCCGCCTGTTTCCTGAGGTCCCGGGGTCTTGGGGGCCCGACGGAAAAGGCCGCCGAGGCCCCGGAACCCACCCGCCAGGGGGTCACCGGGCCTCGGCGGCGCGTGACGCGATGCGATGCGTCAGTGGTTGACCGAGGCGTTGCCGAGCGCCGGGTTCAGCAGGCCGATCACGTTCACCGTGTTGCCGGTGAGGTTCACCGGGATGTGCACCGGGACCTGGACCGCGTTGCCGGAGCCGACACCCGGGGAGTGCGTCGCCACGCCGGTGGCGTGGGCGCCGCCCTCGGTGGCGGACGCGGCTCCGGCGGTGGCACCGGCCGCGAGGCCGGCGGTGACGATGACCAGGGCGGCCTTCTTGGCAACCTTCATGGGATGTTCCTTAATCGTGTGATCAACAACAGCGGCGGTACGCCGCCGCACGCCATGAAGAACGCGCGAAACCCGATCAGGATGCGCCGTGTGGGTGACATACACCCGACGGTATGAATACTCAGACCGTAGTGCGATCTTCTGATTCCGTGGGCCGCGTGCCTGTCAGCCCGCCACCCCGTGCCGCACGGCCCAAAGGGCGGCCTGTGTACGGTCCGAGAGGTCCAGCTTCATCAGAATGTTCGAGACATGTGTCTTGACGGTCTTCTCCGAGAGCACCAGCGCACGGGCGATCTCCCGGTTGGAGCGTCCGTCGGCGATCAGGCCGAGCACCTCGCGCTCGCGCTCGGTCAGTGAGGTGCCCCTGCCCTGCCCACTGCCCGGCTCGTCCTGGGCCAGCAGCGCTCCCGCGACCTCCGGCTGGAGCAGTACGTGCCCGGCGTGTACGGAACGGATCGCACCGGCCAGCGCCTCCGGATCGACGTCCTTGTATACGTAACCGGAGGCACCGGCGCGCAGCGCGGGGATCACCGTGCGCTGTTCGGTGAAGCTGGTGACGATCAGGACCCTGGCCGGGTTGTCGAGTTCGCGGAGCTTGCGCAGCGCCTCGATACCGTCGGTGCCGGGCATCTTGATGTCCATCAGCACGACATCGGGCCGGAGTTCTTCGGCGCGGGCGATCCCCTCGGCGCCGTCGGACGCCTCGCCCACGACCTCGATGTCGTCCTGGATCTCCAGGAACGTCCGCAGTCCGCGCCTGACCACCTGGTGATCGTCCACCAGCAGCACGCGGATGGCCCGCCCGTCACCCGCCACCGCCCTTCCGACGAAGCGCTCCGCGCCGCCCTTTTCCCTTTCAGCCACCGGGCACCTCCATCTCGATCGTGGTGCCCTGGCCGGGCGCCGATATCACCCTGAGTCTGCCGCCCACACCGCCCGCCCGGTCGCGCATCGAGACCAGTCCCAGATGGCGGCCGGCCCGGCGCACCGCGCGGGGTTCGAAGCCCGTGCCGTTGTCGGTGATGCCGAGGACCGCGCCCTGGCCCCGGCGGGTGAGGGTGACCTCGACGCGGTCACCGCCGGAGTGGCGCAGCGCGTTGTGCAGCGCCTCCTGCGCCACCCGCAGCAGCGCCTCCTCCTGGGCGGCCGGCAGCGCCCGTATCCCGCAGGTGTCGAAGGTGACCCGGGCGGAGTGGGCCCGGTCCAGGACCTGGATCTGGGTACGGAGCGTATGGACCAGGCCGTCCTCGTCAAGGGCGGCGGGGCGCAGCTCGACGACCGCGGCGCGCAGTTCGTCGGCGGCCTCGGCGGCGAGGGCGGCGACCTGCTGGAGCTCACCCTTGGCCCGGTCCGGATCGCGGTCGACCAGGGCCGCCGCCGCCTGGGCCGTCAGCCGCAGCGAGAAGAGCTTCTGGCTGACGGCGTCGTGCAGTTCGTGGGCGAGGCGCGAGCGCTCCTCGGCGATGGTGAGTTCGCGGCTGCGCTCGTACAGACGGGCGTTGGTGAGGGCGATCGCGGCGTGCTGGGCGAGGATCGCGAGAAGTTCCTCGTCCTCCTCGGTGAATCCGCAGCGGCCTTCCTGTTTGGGGCAGCGCTTGTTGGCGAGGAAGAGCGTGGCGATGGTCTCGTCGCCGTCCCTGACCGGCAGCCCGAGAAAGTCCGACATGTCGGGGTGGGCGGCCGGCCAGCCCTCGAAGCGCGGATCCTCGCGTACGTCGGCCAGCCGCTCGGCCTTCTCCTCGTGGAGCATCGCGGCGAGGATCCCGTGCTGGCGCGGCAGCGGGCCGATCGCCTTCCACTGCTCATCACTGACGCCGTCCACGACGAACTGGGCGAAGCCGCCGTGATCGTCCGGCACGCCGAGCGCCGCGTACTCGGCGTCGAGCAGTTCACGGGCGGAGACGACGATCGTCTTGAGGACGTCGCGCACCTCCAGGCGCCTGCTCATCGCGAGGAGTGCGGTGCTCACGGCGGCGAGGCCGGAGCTGGGTCGGTGGCTCATGGCTTCACCGTACCGGCGGGCGGGGCGGACCGTATCGGCCTCGGGATCCGCCCCGACCAGGGCCGATGACCTAGGTCCCGCGACGTCGGAAGTAGGACGAAGTGCCCTTGTGGGACGGTCCCGGCGCACGAGGCGCCGGGGGCCGTCCCCTTCCTACGTTGGGCTCGTCAGGCGGGAGCGGGCGCGTGAGGAAGCGCGTGAGGAAGAAGGAGCGGGGATCATGCCGGTAGCGATCATCACAGGGGCTTCCAAGGGACTGGGGCGCGCGCTGGCCGACGCGCTGGCCAGGCGCGGCTGGGATCTGGTGCTGGACGCCAGGAGCCCGCGCGTACTGGAGGGGACGGCCGCCGAGGTCTCGGCGCACGGGACCCGGGTCGCGGCGATCACCGGCGATGTCACGGACGCCGGGCACCGCGCGGAGCTGGTGGCCGCGGCGGCGGAGCTGGGGGCGCTCGATCTGGTGGTGAGCAACGCCAGTGCGCTGGGCGCCGAACCGCTGGTACGGCTGGACGCGCTGCCGCTCGACGGGCTGCGGACGGCGCTGGAGACCAATGTGGTGGCGGCGCTGGGGCTGGTCCAGGAGGCGCTGCCGCTGCTGCGGGCGAGCGCGGCGGGCGCGGTGATCGCGGTGAGTTCCGACGCGGCGGCCGAGGCGTACGAGACCTGGGGCGGGTACGGCGCGTCCAAGGCGGCGCTGGACCATCTCGCCGCCGTGCTCGCGGTCGAGGAACCGGAGCTGCGGGTGTGGACGGTGGATCCGGGCGACATGGGGACGGATCTGTACGCGGCGGCCGTGCCGGACGACCCGGATCCGCGCCCCGAGCCCGCGTCGGTGGTGCCCGGCTTCCTGAGGCTGCTGGAGCGGCGCCCGGTGAGCGGCCGGTACGCGGCCCCCTCCCTGCTGGAGTCGAGGTGAGCGTCCTGCCGGCGCTGCGGGTGCCTGAGGAGCTGTCGGCGCGGGTCCCGGCGGAGCAGCGCGGGTCGGGCAGGGACGACGTACGGCTGCTGGTCTCCCGGGGTACGAGCGTCACGCACCACGCGTTCCGGGAGCTGCCCGGGCAGCTGCGGGCCGGGGACGTGCTGGTCGTCAATACGTCGGCGACGCTGCCCGCGGCCGTCGACGGGCGGCTGGGGCCCGATCCGGGCGGGGACCGGATCGTCGTGCACTTCTCGACGCGGGGTGACGACGGCCGGTGGGCGGTCGAGGTGCGTACGCCGCGGCGGGACAGTGGCGCGGGGACCACGCTGCCGCGCGCCGGGGGTCCGGCGGGGGCGGTGGTCCGGCTGCCGGGCGGGGTCCATCTCGTACTGGACGAGCCGCTGGTCCCCGGGGGGTCCCGGCTGTGGTGGGCGCGGGTCTCGCACGCGGACGTACCGGGGCTGCTGAGCCGCCACGGCCGGCCGATCCGGTACGGGTACACGGTCCGGGACCAGCCGCTCTCCGCGTATCAGACGGTCTTCGCACGCCCCTCGCCCGACGGCGCCGGTTCCGCGGAGATGCCGAGTGCGGGGCGGCCCTTCACGGCGCGGCTGGTGGCGGAGCTGAGGAGCCGGGGTGTGCGGTTCGCGCCGATCACGCTGCATACGGGGGTGGCGTCGGCGGAGGCGCACGAGCCGCCGTACCCGGAGCGCTTCGAGGTGCCGCGGAGCACGGCCCTGCTGGTGAACGCGGTGGCGGCGGACGGGGGCAGGATCGTCGCGGTCGGGACGACGGCCGTGCGGGCACTGGAATCCGCGGCGGGGCCGGACGGGGTAGTGCGGGCGGCCCGCGGCTGGACGGATCTGGTGATCACGCCCCGGCGCGGGGTGCGGGTGGTGGACGGACTGCTGACCGGGCTGCACGAGCCCGAGGCCTCGCATCTGCTGATGCTGGCGGCCATCGCCGGGCGGGCGGCTCTGACCAGGGGATACGAGGAGGCGCTGCGCGGGCTCTACCTCTGGCACGAGTTCGGGGACGTCCATCTCCTCCTTCCGCGGGAGACCGTTCACGGTTCGCGTTGCTGAAGCAACAACCTGTCACGTCGCTATGTCCTCGATGTGAGCCCCGGCATAGGACGCACATCACTTACGAACTCCACTAGTCGACCGAAAAGAAGGGTGTGAGCTCGGCATAAACAGGGAGCGGGGCGCCGCCGAGGCGCCCCGCTCCACTATGCGGGGTCGTACGTCACACCTTTGCCAGAGCATTTTGCGACCGCTAAGAATTGCCGACGTCGCCGCCGAGCAGGCTGGCCATCCGGCCTCCGCGACTCCCGCTATTCGAAGAGGTTCGTCTCTATGTTCTCGTCACGCACCCCTGGTCTCAGTCGTCTGAACAAGACCCAGAAGGCTTCCATGGCCGGCGTCGCCGCCGCCGGAGTCGTCGCGGTCACGTTCTCCCTGGTTCCCGGCACGGCTGTCGCCGCCGAGTCCCAGGCCCCCGTCCAGTCCCCCGTCACCTCCACGGTGTCGACGTCGGCGACGGACAACGGCAAGGCCCCCGCCGTGAGCGCGATCATCGCCAAGCAGTTCAACAGCCCCGACACCGCGGCCAAGGTCCAGTCCGTGGTCCAGAAGACGGCGTCGGAGAAGACGAAGGCCGAAGACAAGGCCGTCGCGAAGGCGAAGGCCGACGCGAAGAAGCGCGCCGAGGAAGCCGCCAACCGCTCCACCGTCCGTAAGCCCGTCTACAAGAACAACCTGGACGGCTGGATCAAGGAGTCGCTGGCGATCATGAAGAAGCACAAGATCCCCGGTTCGTACGAGGGTCTGCACCGCAACATCATCCGCGAGTCGAGCGGTAACCCGAAGGCGATCAACCTCTGGGACATCAACGCCCGCAACGGCATCCCGTCGAAGGGCCTGCTCCAGGTCATCCCGCCGACGTTCAAGGCGTACCACGTCAAGGGCACCCCGTTCGACATCTACGACCCGGTCGCCAACATCGTGGCCGCGGCCAACTACGCCGCGGACAGGTACGGCTCGATGGACAACGTCAACAGCGCCTACTGAGCCCAGCCGGGCCCGGCGCGCTGAGGCGCACCACACGCAGAACGCCGGAGGGCGGCACCCCGCACAGGGGGTGCCGCCCTCCGGCGTGCGCGCAGGACCGCTGGGGACTATTTGCGCATGACCTCCGGCTCATGGCGGCGCAGCAGACGCGACACCGCGACCCCGCAGACGACACCGATGAACAGCAGAACCGAGATGTCGATGGCCCACTGGCTCGCCGAGTGCTCCCACAGCGGGTCCAGGTTGGTGGGGTTGTCCTGGTCCCAGGGCGCCATCAGCGTGGAGAGGTTGAGCGTGGTGCCCGCGCCCGCGATGGCCCAGCGCGCCGGCATCAGCCAGGCGAACTGCTCCAGGCCGGGTGAGTCGTAGAGCTGGAAGAGGGTGCCGGTGAAGACGATCTGGACGATCGCGAACATGACCAGCAGCGGCATCGTCTTCTCGGCGGTCTTCACCAGCGAGGAGATGACCAGGCCGAACATCATCGAGGTGAGGCCGAGGGCGATCACCACGAGGCACATCTCGACGGCGGGGGGCAGGACCAGGCCCTCCGCGGGCAGCGCACGGGGCGCGAACCCGATACCGCAGATGATCACGCCCTGGAAGGCGGTGATCACTCCGAGCGTGATGACCTTGGACATCAGATAGGCGGAGCGGGAGAGGCCGGTGGCCCGTTCCCGTTCGTAGATCACCCGTTCCTTGATCAGCTCACGTACGGAGTTGGCCGCGCCCGTGAAGCACATACCGACCGTGAGGACCAGCATGATCGTGCCCGCGGCGCCGTTGAACCTGTCGGGCGCCACGGGCGGGCCGAGGCCGAACTTCGCCGGGACGACGACGCTGACCACACCGAGCACGGCGGGCAGGATCACCATCAGCCCCATGAAGCCCTTGTCGGACGCGATCACCGAGACATAGCGGCGGATCAGCGTCCACAGCTGCGACCCCCAGCTCTGCGGCTTCGGCGGGCGCATCTGCTGCGCCTTGGGCATGGCCACGGACTGCGCGGCGACGGAGTCGATGTCGGCGGCGTACATCTGGTAGTGCTGCGAGCCGCGCCAGCGGCCCGCCCAGTCGTAGTCGCGGTAGTTCTCGAACGCCGAGAAGACATCGGCCCAGCTGCCGTAGCCGAAGAAGTCGAGCGCTTCCTCGGGCGGGCCGAAGTACGCCACGGAGCCGCCCGGCGCCATCACGAGCAGCTTGTCGCAGCTCGCCAGCTCGGCCACGGAGTGGGTGACGACCAGGACCGTACGGCCGTCGTCGGCGAGGCCGCGCAGCAGCTGCATGACATCGCGGTCCATGCCCGGGTCGAGGCCGGAGGTCGGCTCGTCCAGGAAGATCAGTGACGGCTTGGTGAGCAGCTCCAGGGCGACGGACACGCGTTTGCGCTGGCCGCCGGAGAGCGAGGTGATCTTCTTGTCCTTGTGGATGTCGAGCTTCAGATCGCCGAGGACCTCGCCGATCCTGGCCTCGCGCTCGGCCTCGGCGGTGTCGCCTGGGAAGCGAAGCTTGGCGGCGTACTTGAGCGCCTTCTTCACGGTCAGTTCCTTGTGCAGGATGTCGTCCTGCGGGACCAGACCGATGCGCTGGCGCAGCTCGGCGAACTGCTTGTACAGATTCCGGTTGTCGTAGAGGACATCGCCCTGGTCGGCGGGGCGGTACCCGGTGAGCGCCTTGAGCAGTGTGGACTTGCCGGAGCCCGAGGGGCCGATGACCGCGATCAGCGACTTCTCGGGGACGCCGAAGGAGACGTCCTTGAGGATCTGCTTGCCGCCGTCGACCGTCACCGTGAGATGACGGGCGGAGAAGGAGACCTCACCGGTGTCGACGAACTCTTCGAGCCGGTCACCGACGAGGCGGAAGGTCGAGTGGCCGACGCCGACGATGTCGCCCGGGCCGAGCATTACGGTGCCGGACTTGGCGATCGGCTGGCCGTTGACATAGGTGCCGTTGTGGGATCCGAGATCACGGATCTCGAAGCGGCCGTCGGGCGTCGCCGTGAACTCGGCGTGCAGACGGGAGACCTGGAGGTCGGAGACGACCAACTCGTTCTCCAGGGCGCGGCCGATACGCATGACCCGGCCGAGGGAGAACTCGTGGAAGGTGGTCGGGCTGCGGTCGCCGTGCGCCGGCGGGGCCCCCGCGCCCCGCTGGTGCGGTACCTGACCGTGCTGCGGCGCAGGTGCGTACTCCTGCTTTTGAACGTGTGCCTGGTGCTGGGGTTGTCCCTGGTACGGGGCCTGCTGCCCGCCCTGTTGCTGCGGGTGCTGGTGCTGCTGCGGCTGGGGCTGTTGGGGCTGGTGCTGTTGGGGCTGCTGCGGCTGGGGCTGGTGCTGCTGGGGTGCCCAACCGGGACCGCCCTGCTGCTGCGGCGCCTGCTGAGCCGGGACCTGCTGAACCGCCGCGCCGGTGAGGCTCAGCCGGGGCCCGTCGGTGGCGTTGCCGAGATGGACGGCGGAGCCGGGACCGATCTCCATCCGCTGAACGCGCCGGCCCTGCACATACGTGCCGTTGGTACTGCCGTGGTCCTGGATGACCCAACCGCGGTCCCCCCAGCTGATGGTGGCGTGCCGCCACGAGACCCTGGCGTCGTCGATCGTCAGGTCGCCCTGGGGATCACGTCCGAGGGTGTATCTCCTGGACGGATCGAGCGTCCAGGTCCTTCCGTTCAATTCCAGTACGAGTTCCGGCACTCCATGCCCCACTTGTTGTCCCCCGGTTTCCCCCCGTCGCGGGGAGTTCAGGGATGGCGAACGTCGGGTGGAACTATTTCAGGCACGCGGCCAGGTTTGAAAGCCGGGCCTCGTGCGATACCGGCACAGGCTCGTAACAGCGCACAAGGCGGGCGCGGGAAAGGCGCGGGAAAGACCCGCAACAGGGACAAAGCCCGTGGGACCAGCGATCGCGGCCTCGGTGACGGCGGGAGCCCGCCGGTCCGACCGCGCCGTTCGGTGACACCCCGTCTTCAGCCGATACGGGTCGTGCTTCGGCCGGTGTAGGCCGTGCGGCCACCCGCCGTACACCGGCCTTCACACCACCGCCGGGGACCGGCGGGCGGTCCCGTCCCGCGTGCTGTCCGGTACGCGGGACAGACAGCGCGCACCGGCGATCCGCCCGATACGGTGGAAGCACCATGAGCGCATCGCAGCCCCCTCGGACCGCAGACGTCCCTACCCTCCTCGTCAAGATCTTCGGGAAGGACCGCCCCGGGATCACCGCCGGGCTCTTCGACACCCTCGCCGCCTACTCCGTCGATGTGATCGACATCGAGCAGGTCGTCACCCGTGGCCGGATCGTCCTGTGCGCGCTGATCACCGCGCCGACCGCGGGCGGCACCAGCGAGGGCGAACTGCGCGCGACCGTGCACAGCTGGACGGAATCGCTCAAGCTCCAGGCCGAGATCATCTCGGGCACCGGTGACAACCGGCCGCGCGGCAGCGGCCGTTCCCATGTCACCGTGCTCGGCAACCCGCTGACCGCCGAGTCGACGGCGGTCATAGCGGCCAGCATCACCGGGACCGGCGGCAATATCGACCGGATCTTCCGGCTGGCGAAATACCCGGTCACCGCCGTGGAGTTCGCGGTCTCCGGGGTGGAGACCGAACCACTGCGCACCGCGCTGGCCACCACCGGGTCCGAGATCGGCGTCGATGTCGCCGTCGTCTCGGCAGGACTGCACCGCAGGGCCCAGCGGCTGGTGGTCATGGACGTCGACTCGACCCTGATCCAGGACGAGGTCATCGAACTCTTCGCGGCCCACGCCGGCTGCGAGGCCGAGGTCGCCGAGGTCACCTCCAGGGCGATGCTCGGGGAGCTGGACTTCGAACAGTCCCTGCACGCCCGGGTGGCGCTGCTGGCCGGGCTGGACGCGACGGTGGTGGAGAAGGTACGGGCCGAGGTCCGGCTCACCCCCGGCGCCCGCACGCTGATCCGTACGCTCAAGCGGCTCGGTTACCAAGTCGGGGTCGTCTCCGGTGGATTCACCCAGGTCACCGACGCCCTCCAGGAACAGCTCGGGCTGGATTTCGCCGCCGCCAATACGCTGGAGATCGTGGACGGCAAGCTCACCGGACGTGTGGTGGGCGAGATAGTGGACCGTGCCGGCAAGGCCCGGCTGCTGCGCCGGTTCGCCGCCGAGGCGGGGGTGCCACTCGCGCAGACCGTCGCGATCGGCGACGGCGCGAACGATCTCGACATGCTGAACGCGGCGGGGCTCGGTGTGGCCTTCAACGCCAAGCCCGTCGTCCGCGAGGCCGCCCACACGGCGGTGAACGTGCCGTTCCTGGACACCGTGCTCTACCTGCTGGGCATCACCCGCGAAGAGGTCGAGGCGGCGGACGGCGAGGACGGCTGACCGTGCGCGGGAAGGCCCCGGCACGCGGTGCGTGTGCCGGGGCCCTCTCCATGAACGCGCCGACCGGTCCGGCCTCCGGCCGGATCAGTCGTACGTCAGCGGTCGGCCAGCCTCCGTCAGCCGTCCGTCAGTCGTGCGGGCTCCAGAAATCGACGAGCTTGCCCACACCGTGCTCCACCGACTTCCAGCTGCCGTTGAAGGCGATCACGGCGAAGGACGCGGTCGGGAATCCGGTCCTGGTCATCCGGGCGATGGTGCCGCCCTCCCCCGCGCCCGAGAGCGCGTCGGCCAGTGCGTGCATACCCGGGTTGTGACCGACGAGTAGCAGATCGTTCACCTCGTCGGGCGTCTCGTTCAGCAGCGCGAGAAGATCACCGAGGGTGGCATCGTAAAGCCGCTCCTCATAGTTCGTCCTGGGACGCTGCGGCAGCTCCTGCACGGCCAGCTTCCAGGTCTCGCGGGTCCTGAGCGAGGTCGAGCAGAGAGCCAGGTCGACGGGGATACCGGTCTCGGCCAGCCGCCGGCCGGCCACGGAAGCATCCGCGCGGCCGCGATCGGCGAGCGGCCGTTCGTGGTCGGACACGTCCGGCCAGTCGGCCTTCGCGTGCCGGAGTAGGACGATCCTGCGGGCTGTATCGGCGCTCATACATTCCAGCTTCGCATGAAACGCGCCATAGGGCGCAGGGTGTTGACGCACGGCCCCAGCACGGGTGAACGCTCCCGGTGACGCTCCCGCACTACCGGCCCAGGGTCAGATGAATGTGCTCCAGAATCCGGCCCACCGTGGCGTCGTCCGTCGCGGCATGCGCCTGGCCAGGATCCGCCATCAGCAGGAACAGCATGACGAAGGCGACGACGGGCAGCGCCACGGACCACCACGGCAGCCGGATCTCGACGCGGTCGGAGGAGACGGGCTGGTGGGACCAGGAGCGGGAGCGGGAGCGGGTTCGGGCCGGCATGGCCGCCTCCGTACGTCTGCGGTTGTCGAGGTACCTCAAACCTACGGATCATGGCCCCCGGCGCCCATCCGGTGACCCACCCACTCGACCCTGACCCTGGCCCCCTAGGGGACGGTGGTGCTAGCCCCACCCCCGATACTTCGAGGGCTCGGTTCGCCTCCGGAAAGACAGCACCCAGAACGAAACGGCACCCGACTACGGACTGGCGATCGAGGCGATGATGCCGATGATCACCATGATGCCGATGATCGCGCCGAACACGAGGAGCAGCTTTCGCTGGCCGTTCTGGGGATTCGGGTCAAGGACTGGCATACGGTCAGTCTCGCATCCGCGCCTCGTCCTCTATCGTCCGGTCCCTGCCTGCCACGACGCCCGCCACCATCTGCGGCAGCAGGAACGTCGCCATCAGCGCGATCGGCAGCTCCGAGCCACCGGTGTGCTGGTACAGCACGCCGACCAGCAGCGGGCCCGGGATCGAGATCAGGTAGCCGGTGCTCTGGGCGAAGGCGGAAAGCCGTACGACGCCCGCGCCGGTCCTGGAGCGCATGCCGATCATGGTGAGGGCGAGCGGGAAGGAGCAGTTCGAGATTCCCAGCAGTACGGCCCAGACCCAGGCGCCCTCGGCCGGGGCGAAGTACAGGCCCGCGTAGGCGCTCAGTCCGCAGAGCCCCAGGGCGACGACGATCGGGCCCTGGTTCTTCATGCGCGCGGCGGTCCTTGGGATCACGAAGGCCAGCGGCACTCCCATCACCATGGTCACGGCGAGCAGCAGCCCGGCCGTGCCCGCCGAGATCCCCGCGTCGCGGAAGATCTGCGGCATCCAGCCCATGGTGATGTATGCGCCGGTGGCCTGGAGGCCGAAGAAACAGGCGAGCCCCCAGGCGGTACGGCTGCGCACGAGCCTCAGCCCCGAAGCCGGGGCAGCGGCAGAGGCCGGGGCGCGGAGCGCGGGTGAGGCCGGCGGTGAGGCCGGCGCGGCGGCGCCGCGCTCGCGTACGAGACCCAGCCAGGGCGGCACCGCGAGAGCGGCGAGTACGGCCCACACCCCGAGCCCCGTCCGCCAACTGCCACCCAGCGCCTCGGTCATGGGGACGGTCACGGCGGCCGCGAGGGCGGTGCCGAGCGCCAGGGCCATCGAGTACAGCCCGGTCATCGTGCCGACCCGGTCGGGGAAGTACCGCTTGACGATCACCGGCATCAGCACATTGCTGACGGCGATCCCCATGAGCGCGACCGCGCTCGCGGCGAGAAAGCCGACGGTGCCGCCGGCGAAGGGGCGGATCAGCAGCCCCGCCGTGATCGCCACCATGCCCGCGCAGACGACCGCGCCGGGGCCGAAGCGACGGGCCAGCCGGGGGGCCGCGAAGCCGAAGAGCGCGAAACAGAACGGCGGTACGGAGGTGAGGACACCCGCGACACTGCCGCTCATGTGCAGCCCGTCCCGTACCTCTTCGAGCAGCGCGCCGAGGCTGGTGATGGCGGGGCGGAGATTGAGGGCGGCGAGGACGAGTCCGACGACGAGCAGCCGGGTGAGCCAGACCCCGGCCCCTGGCCCCGGGGAGTCGGCGGACGCGGACAGGGTCCGGCTCGGTGATTTCGTGGGCGCCTGTGACCCGGGGGACCCTGGTGGTGGCAGCTGTATCTGCTGTATCTGTGTCTGCGGCTCGTCGGACATGGAGCCATCATAGAATCATGGGATGATTGGTTGTCCACAGACAAGGAGCGTCATGCCGCTGAACTCCCCCCGCCGTTCCGCGCTCTCCGACCAGGTGATCAGCGAGCTGCGGAACCAGATCACCTCGGGCGAATGGCCGGTGGGCTCACGTATCCCCACCGAACCGGAGCTGGTCGAGCTGCTGGGTGTGGCCCGTAACACCGTCCGCGAGGCGGTGCGCGCGCTCGCCCACAACGGTCTGCTGGACATCCGGCAGGGCTCGGGGACGTATGTCATCGCGACCAGCGAGCTCGCGGGGGTGATGCACCGCAGGTTCGCGACCGCCGATCCGAGGCATGTCGTGGAGCTGCGTTCCACGCTGGAGTCGTCGGCCGCGCGGATGGCGGCGGAGCGCCGTACGGAGCGGGATCTGCGGCAACTGGACACACTGCTCGCCCGGCGCGAGGAGGCCTGGGACTCGGGCGACGCGGAGGTGTTCGTCGGGGCCGACGCGAGCCTGCACATGGCGGTCGTCGCGGCCTCGCACAACGATGTGCTGACCGCCGTCTACGCGGATCTGGGCCATCTGCTGCGCGACCAGCTCCGCGACAACGTGGGGCGGGAGCTGCGGCCGGAGAACCATATGGACCACGCGCGGCTGGTGGCGGCGATCCGGGCGGGCGATGTGGAGACGGCGGGCGCCGAGGCCGCGAGCCATGGCCTCGGCTGCCTGGGGGAACGGGTCTGAGCCACACCCGGTGCACGGAGCCCGTCAGGGCCGCTCATGGGTGACCCACACCTCGCGTATCTCCTTCCAGCACCGGTCGGTCAGCTCGGCGTACCCGGCCGGTCCGACATCCACGGGCGCGCTGTCGGCGTCGATGTCCCACCAGCGCGCGCACTCCACATGGAGCCGTATCCGATCGGTCTCGGGATACGGGTTGTGGCAGGACACGGTGGCGCGCGAGCCCTCTATCGTCGTACGGCAGGAAGCGTGGAAGCCCTCGGATTCGCCGGGGTTCACGACAGCTCCGGCGCTCGGCGCGCCGACCAGGGAGACCGCGAGTCCCGTCATGAGCAGTGCGGCTCTCGTGAGCGCTGTCGTACGGCGACGCGGCGGGCGCGGACGCGGACGCGGCGGGAGCAGACGAAGCGGGAGCAGGCTGAGCGGGAGCATGCGCACACACCTCCTGGCCCACGATGACCGGACGACCCCGGTTCGCTCAGTGTGCGGTGCGTCGCCGCTCTTTTCGACTCGGGCTGACGCGGCCGGCACCTCCCGGCCTGTCACACACGGAAGCCGCGCGCCGTCTCCAGGACGGACGCGCGGCTTCCGGGGTACGCGAACGGTACGGGCGTCAGGCGCCCATCATGTGCACGCCACCGTCGACATGGACGATCTCGCCCGTGGTCTTCGGGAAGAAGTCCGACAGCAGACCGACGATCCCACGGCCGGCCGGCTCCGGGTCGGAGAGGTCCCAGCCGATCGGGGCGCGGTGGTTCCACACGTCCGCGAGCTCCTCGAAGCCCGGGATGGACTTCGCGGCCATCGACTTGAGCGGACCGGCCGAGATCAGGTTGCAGCGGACGTTCCGCGCACCCAGGTCACGGGCGAGATAGCGGTTGGTGGATTCGAGCGCCGCCTTGGCGACACCCATCCAGTCGTACTTGGGCCAGGCCACCTGCGCGTCGAAGGTCAGCCCGACGACCGAGCCGCCGCGCCCCATCAGCGGCAGACAGGCCATCGTCAGCGACTTCAGCGAGTACGCCGAGACCTGCACCGCGGTGCCGACGTCCTCCCAGGTGCCCTCCAGGAAGTTGAAGACGCCCTGCGGACCGAAGGCGATCGAGTGCACGACGCCGTCGAGCCCGGCCCCGTCCGCGCCCTGGATCTCACGGACCCGGTCGGCCAGCCCGTCCAGGTGCTCCTGGTTGGTGACGTCCAGCTCGATGACCGGGGCGGGCTTGGGCAGCCGCTTCGCGATGCGCTCGACGAGCGTGAGCCGGCCGAAGCCGGTGAGGATGACCTCCGCGCCCTCCTCCTGCGCCACCTTGGCGGCGTGGAAGGCGATCGAGGACTCGGTGAGAACACCCGTGACCAGAATGCGCTTGCCGGCGAGGATTCCACTCATGTGATCAGTGACCCATGCCCAATCCGCCGTCAACGGGAATGACGGCTCCAGTGATGTACGAGGCGTCGTCGGAGGCGAGGAACCGCACCGTCGCGGCGATCTCCTCCGGCTGCGCGTAGCGGCCGAGCGGTACCTGCGAGACGATGCCCGCGCGCTGCTCGTCGGTGAGCACCTTCGTCATATCCGTGTCGACGAAGCCGGGCGCGACGACATTGAAGGTGATGTTCCGCGAGCCCAGTTCGCGGGCGAGGGAGCGGGCGAAACCGACCAGACCGGCCTTGGATGCCGCGTAGTTGGCCTGCCCCGCCGAGCCGAGCAGCCCGACCACCGAGGAGATCAGGACGACCCGGCCCTTCTTGGCGCGCAGCATGGCGCGGTTGGCGCGCTTGACGACCCGGAAGGTGCCGGTGAGGTTGGTGTCGAGCACGGACGCGAAGTCCTCCTCGGACATCCGCATCAGCAACTGGTCCTTGGTGATACCGGCGTTGGCCACCAGCACCTCCACGGGACCGTGCTTCTCCTCGATCTC
The DNA here is from genome assembly GCF_042789485.1 of Streptomyces sp. NPDC056835. NCBI lineage: Bacteria > Bacillati > Actinomycetota > Actinomycetes > Kitasatosporales > Streptomycetaceae > Streptomyces > Streptomyces sp. NPDC056835. Next base: position 104,981 of record NZ_JBHUBB010000029.1, on the reverse strand, counting down.
CTTGTAGGCCTGCTCCACCTGCTCGCTGTCGGTGATGTCGCAGCGGACCGCCAGGCAGCCCAGCTCCGTCAGGGCCTGCGGCGGCTCCCCGGACCGGTATGTGATGGCGACCTTGTCACCGTTGTCGGCGAAGGCGCGGGCGATGGCGAGGCCGATGCCCCGGTTTCCTCCGGTAACGAGAACCGAGCGGCTCAACGGATCAGCCTTTCCCTAGCGATCTTCCAGCTGTCTGGTACGTCGAAAACCTATCGGTACCGTGCCCATCGCGGGGAAGCGACCCCTGACAGCGCCTCGGTGAGGACCCTGTTGGATCCCTACAGAAAAGGGCCTCGGCCGAACGCTGCACGGGCTCACTCCCCGCCGTACAGCCGGTCCAGCCCTACGAGCACAGCCTCGCCACGCTCCTCAGCAGCCCACAGCTCGGGGGTGAACCCCGCTCCGCTGAAGCAGACGAGCCGGACCTGCGACACATCCGTGCCGCGCCCGGCCAGCAGATCCCGGATTCCTCGCAGCCGTTCGAGATGTCCGACCCCCATGACCTGACCCCACTTGCACTCGCCGAGCGCCAGCAACACCCCGTTGTCCTGGCCGACAGCGCCCTGGACCACGACATCGACTTCGTACGAGGCTCGGTTCGCCGGGTCGGAGACGGTGCCGTACGACACGTCGATCGGCAAACCGCCGAGCGTCTCGGGCGCCGCGAAGTGGGCGACCCAATCCCGGCAGAGCTGCTCGAAGTGCGGACCGACCACGGCGGGGAAGAAGCCCGGCCCGCTGCTCAGCCAGGCAGCTTCGGCCATCCCCCGGTCCAGCATGGCAATCTTCGGCCGGACGATGGCATGGTCGAAGTTGATCAACGGTTCGGCGACCTGGTACATGCTGCGGTTCTTGCGGAACGCGTCCGTCTGCCGTTGCACGAGTCCGCAGTCCTGGAGCACGGTCAACGGGTGCGTGATATCGCCCGTGGGCCGGGCGAGGAAGCTCGCGATACGGCCCGATGTGCGGTGACCCTGGGCGATCGCGGAGAGCACGGAGTGATAGATCGCCCGGTCGCGCAGATCGGACTCGTCGGCCAGCAGGTAGCGCGCCTCCCGATAGAGGGGCGAGCGGGGCGAGAGCACGGTACGGCAGATCCAGGCGTCGAAATCCTCGATGCCGGACGGGGTGTCGTCCCGTACGAACTCCCGCCGATAGGCCGGCGTACCGCCGACGACCGAATGGACGAGTACGGCGAGCCGGGGATCGCCGATGCCCCAGAATTCGGCCGCCTTACGGAAGTCGAGCGGGTGCACAACCAGTTCCAGGCTCGCCCGGCCGCGCAGCGGCGATGTACCGCTGAGCAACCCGCCCATGAATGCGAGCGAGCTGCCACACAGGAGAAGGCGGGTACGGGACTCCAGACGCTCCGGACGACGGGGCCCGTAGGCGACCTGAAGCACAGAGGGCAGGGACGGCGAGTGACGGGCGAGATAGGGGAATTCATCGATCACCACGGGAAGTGGCCGCTCACGGCCGAGCGCGAGCAGCGCGTCGACGGCCGCCTCCCAGCGGTCGAACCGCAGCGGCGCGACGCTCCGGGTGTACGCGGCCAGCTCCTCGCCGAAGCGGCGCAGCGACTCGGCTTCCGTCGCCTCGTACGCGCAGAAGTAGAAGCCACCGCCGGCCCGCGCGAGCGCGTCGAGCAGGAAGGACTTCCCCTGTCGGCGGCGACCGGACACCACACCCAAGGTGGCCTCGGGCCCGGCATCGACCGCGAAGGCGGTCAGCTCACTCCACTCCCAGTCCCGGTCGAACATGTCATCCGGCTTCGCGAGTTGGTGCCGCCTCTGCCCCACAGACCTCTCCCCAGTCACCCGGCTCCCATTCAAGGAAGCACATTTCCCGGAAGTACGTTTCCCTAACGACACTGAATGGGATTCGTCACGGCGCAGCACTACGTGGCGGGGCGGCCGCCCCGCATCGGTTCTGCTCACTGATCGGCGTCCGGAGCTCTTGCCGACCCGTCGCGATCGGATCAGGCGGAGCCGACCCGCCCCGACTCGGCTTCCGCGCGACTCCGTATGATCAGCTCGGCCAGCCCGTCGATCCGGGACTTCAGCTCCTGATGGGGCACCCCCAGGTCCAGGGCATGGCGGTGCAGACGGATCTCACCCCCGGCCACCGGTACCCGTATCACGTCCTCTTGGCCGGACGCGTAGACCAGGTGCCCCTGCGTGAGTCCGAGCCGTACGCAGTAGGCGAGCATCTGGTAGAGGTCGTCCCGGGCCGGGCCGCTTTTGTACTTCGCGTCCACCACGACGGACGGTACGGGGACGCCGTCGGCACCCGGCAGGTAGTGGACGAGGTCCGGCTTGAGGACGTGGCCTTTCCTCGTGTCGAGGTGGTGGTCACGATCACGGGGTTCCGCCCTGCCTCCCACGGTCCGTTCCAGGGCCTCGCCGAGCGCACCGCCGAGGAAGTCCTCGTACACCTGCCACATCCGGAACAGCAGACCGTCCACACTGATGGTCCGCCCGTCCTCAAGTTCGTACGAAGACCCTCTGAGAATGAGCGTGGCGAGGGACAGAGCGGGCCGGTAGCGCAGATTGAGGCGGGTCGGTGACCATACGGGCAGAGGTGCGCCGGGCACCGGCGGAGTCACCCCGTCGAGCTGGGCGGCGAACCCCTGCAACTCGCGACGGTGCACCGGGATCACGCCAGGCACCCGAAGCATCCGCCGGACCGCGCCGAGCAGCAGCCGGTTCTCCGGGATGTCGGCGGTGTGATCGTCGTAGGTCACTTCCAGCGGTAGCGCCAGCCCGGGACGGCGCCCGAGCTGGGCTGCGCCTCTCAGCCGGCCGCGCAGCACGGGGAGGGTGTCCTCGATCTCCCGGTAGCCGAACAGGACCCCGGCGCGCAGCGCCCGCCGGGACGCCCGGGAAAACGCGTGGGCCACGGCCGGCAGCAGGTCGGGGCGGGCAGCCACGTCGATCTGCTGTCTCTCCTCGTCCCAGAGAAGACGGTCCGGGGCATAGCCGAGGAGGTACATCAGCCGGTCCACCGGCATCTTCGGAGCGATGGACAACCGTACATGGCCGCGACCGCGCCCCAGCCGGACGGCACCCACCTGGTTTCTGGCCCTGAGCCGCCATTCCCCGGTGACGCGCCCCGGGCGTACGTCCACGAGCTCCGAGGCGTCAAGCGTCCGCGCCTGTTCCTCGGTCAGCGGACGGCTGGACCAGTCGTCCGCCTCCCTCAGCGAGATGGGCGGTTCGTCGCTCATACGTCGGCGGCCGACGCGTCAGGTGCGGGGGCCGCGGACCCGGACGACGGGCTGATGCCGAGGTGTTTCCTGATGGCGTCGAGGCCGTAGGTCTCCTGGATGTCGATCGATTCGCCGTAGTGGTGCTCAGTGAGCAGAGGAATGATCTGGGTACGCCAGAGCAGATCGAGGGCCCGGTCACCACCCTGCGCTATCGACTGCATCAGATACGAATGGCCGACCCTGAAGTCACGGTCGGCGCCGGGTCCCGCGGCGATACGGCGGTTGAGCTCATCGAGAAGCTGTGCTCCGAGCTGAGGCAGGCTGTTCGCGTCGAGCCAGGAGCTCAGCAGCCCCTTGAGGGGGGTCTCGTCGGGGTGGAGCTCCAGGAAGGAGAAGCGCCGGCGCATGGCCGCGTCCATCAGCGCCACGGTGCGGTCGACCGTGTTCATCGTGCCGATGATGTAGAGGTTGGGCGGCAGCCGGAATCCGCGTCCTTCATCCGATCCGTAGAGGAGATGGACGAACTCCTTCCGGTACTCCAGCAGGAAGTACATCTCCCCGAAGACCTTGGCGAGGTTGCCCCGGTTGATCTCGTCGATGACCAGCACGAAAACCTCGGCGGGTCGCTCCTCCGCCGTGTCCGCGAGCCTGCGCAGAGGTCCCTTGACCAGATCGAAGACGATGCCGGTCGAGGCGGGTCCCTCCCGCTCCGGGAGGATGGGGTCGGATGCCGACTTCTTCGGCGTCCGGGGCCGGAAACCTTCGAAGAAGTCTTCGTAGCTGTACGCCGGATGGAACTGCACCAGGCGTACGTTGCTCGGGCTGCCCCCGGTCAGATGCCGGGCGAGCGCGAGAGCGGTGTAGGTCTTTCCCGTGCCGGGCGGCCCGTGGAAGATCAACTGCGGCTTGCCACGGAGGAGTTCCACCGCGTCCTGGAGCCAGCCCGGGTCGGACAAGGTGAGTCGGTCGGCCAGTTCCTGGGTAACATCGGGGAGTTCGGCCTCGATGTCCGGAGCGGGTGCGGTACGGTCCGGCTCCGGCCCGACCAGTGGTTCGAGCCGGGTGGCGAACTCGCTGACATCAATGATACGGGCATCACCGTCGACCACTCGGGCCATCAGTTCGGCGGGCAGATCACCGACGAAGTCGAGGGGTTCACTCAGGTTCCGCCAGTCGACGGACCGCGTGAAGTGGGCCGCGTCATCGCTGGGAGCGGAGTGGACGGCGGGCCCACGTACCACCCCCAGATAGGCGTGGGGGCCGTCGGTGCACACCACGATGTCCCCCTCCTGTATCCGGGAGAGGAAGGTGTAGAGCTCTTCGGCCTGCCGGTCACGTCGAGCGGCTGTCGCACCTGAGTACGCCTCGTCCACGACCTTGCGGACGCGCTGCGGTCCGGTGCCCTGGGCGAGGGCGGGCAGCCGGTCGGCGGACAGGGTCACGACGCCCTGCTCCCGCCAGAGCGTCTTGATCAGACTGGCCCCGTCATGGCCCCTCCCCCGAATGACCCACACCCTGCGGGGCCGTTGGGGCACACTCTCCTGTCCCGGTTCCTCCCCCAGCACCAGCGCGGTGAGCTCCTCGGCGGTGAGTCGCGCGCCGGACCGGGCCCGTACGACGTCGAGGCTGGAGCCCTCCTCGTCATCCAGCTCGTCCCGCTCCAGCAGCCGGCGCCAGGCCTCGATGTCCGAGGGCGGCAACAGCAGATCCGGGCCTGCCACCCCCTCGTCCGAGAGAGCCAGATGCCAGCCGTCGGGGCGAGTCCCCTGAAAGGACGCGGCGAGCGCCTCGGCGTCGACGTCGAACTCCCCGGCGAGGTCCTCGACGCTGATCCACCGCTCGTCGGGCAGCTCGGAGAGAATCTTGGCCGCGGCGTCGAAGGAGCCGCGCCGCTCGCGCCAGTAGCCGTAGCGGGTCTGCGCCTCGGCTAGGAAGGTCACCGGGTCGGGATAGTCCACGAGCGCCTGCCGGCCCAGCCCGGTCAGCCGCCAGATCCGGTTGGCCCGGGACAGCCAGCCCGCCTTGGTCAGCGCGGTGGCGGTGTAGCTGAGGTTCTTGTCGATATCCGTCTTCACCAGCGGCCCGAGCGCGGCCCAGTCGGTGACGAGCGAGGGCTCGGCCTGATGGATCAACGGCCGGAGCTCCCGGAAGGGCAGGCCGTCCTGGAGATGCTCGTCCAGGACGGTGGCGGCTCGATGAACCGCTCGTGCGCTGATCTCGAATGCGGTCGGCACGACTTCCTTTCGTACGGTACGCGTGGGCAGATTCCGTTCGGGCTCAAGTCGAGGCGGTTCAACGGCAATATGCGGAACGGAACGACGTGTGCCGCCGTCAGGCGACGGTCACGGGTGTGGTCGGTGAAACGCTGCCGTTCGCGATGACCAGCAACAGATCCCCCACCGTCGCCTCGGGGCCCAGCCCCAGCGCTGAGACGGGCCGCGAACCCGGCACCCGGCGAGCGGTGACAGGCGTGAGATACAGCCCGCTCTCCTCCCCCTGGTACGCGAGGATCACCCAGGTCTCGTCGCGTGCTATCCGTGCGGCCACCGTGGTCAGCCGGTCGGAAAGCACGGCGCAGATCACGGTGAGCCGTTGCCGTTCTGCCCGGGGAAAGGCGGAAATCCGCTCCAGTACGCCAGGCGCGGAGAGCGTGCCTTCCAGCAGTTGGGCGACAGCGTCGCGGTCTCCCGTACGGTCGTCGTCCACCTTCGTGGCGTGCACGGTACGCACGATCGGCAACCCGTCATCGAGCACCTGGCGCCAGCGCGGCAACATGAAGTCGATGTACAGGGCGTCCTCCCGGGTCGCCCCCGCGTCTCCGCTCTTCTCCCCAATGTCCGCCAGCCAGGCATTGACCTCGGCCCAGCGCCATACGAGGGAGCGTCCGACCGTGCCCTCCGGCTCGGGGAACGCCGGCGCGGCCTGAAGCCGCTCCCCGTTCACCCATTGGAGAACGTTCTGCCTGCTCCGTCCGGCCCGCTCCGCGATGTCCGAGACACCGACCAGATCCGGGTCCAGTCTGAGCAGGCGCAGAGCGGGCAGCTCCCGGTGAAGTCTGACAACCAGGCGGTGCGCCGCGTCGATCGCACTGTCACCCTCCGCCGCCACGTCGAGCAGGTGCTTGCTGCGGTGGCGGGTGAGCAGCCCGTCGAACTCGTCGAAGATGACGCCGACCGCTACGTCGTCGTCCACACTGACTCCGTCCACGATGAAGAGAAACTCGTAGTCCATCGCGCCTTCGCCCCCTTGTTCGTGCCTTCACAAGCCTCCGCGCCGGGGTTCGCAGTCCCCCAAGGCAGAATTACCCTCCATCAACGCGTTGTCAAACGACAACACCGCCTCCCGGGGCACGGCGCGGGTCCCCTTCGGGGAGCGGGCACAGCGTGGCGCGGCGCGCGAGCCTGCGCGCCGCGCGCCCCGGATTCTGCGCCGTGCCCGGAATGGGGATGGTGAGGCAGCCCCCCTCGGCACAGGGGCAGTAGAGACGCCCCCAGTGCCCTTCCTTACGGAGCGACCAACCGGCAGCGACGAGCCCCTTGAGGACCGCCCGGATCTCTTTGTCCTGGTGATCCGCCGGCGACAACTCGCGCCCGACCATCCACCATCTCCCCAACGCTCGGAACGGCGCGGCCCGTTCAACGTCAACACCGCGTGAACAGGAGACTACTCCGGGGGACTGACAATCGACGAAATCGCACGTCGATGCGGCAATTGGGACGAGACTGCGGGCAGTTGGGGGCCGGAATCAGTCAAGCGGCAGCAGGCAGCGGACCTGTTTGCCAATGGGGGTGGGCAGCACCTCCCAACCAGGCGCGAGCACATCCACGATCCGGAGCCCGCGCCCCGACTCGGCCTCCGGGTCATCCAGAGGAACGTCCGCACGCCAGGGCATACGACTCCGATCCGGGTCGTGCAGCCTGACCCAGACCCCCGCCATGCCCACCTCCACCTCGGCGACGAGCGGCACGTAGTCGCCGCAGGCGTGGACGGCGTTGCTGTAGAGCTCAGCGAGGACGAGTTGGGCACAGTCGACGCCGTTGGGGCTGACGCCCGCCTTGAGGAGCGTCGCCTCCGTGAGCCCGCGTACGGCGCGGAGGTTGCGCGGGGAGGCGGACAGGTGAAGGGAAAAGCCGGCAGGGGCGGGAGTGAGGTAGTGGCCGAGGGCCGCGACGGGGATGGGGGCGAAGGTGGGTGGGTTGAGGTTCATCGGGCCTCCTTGACCTGCGGTCGCCTCTCCAGCCTGCGGCAGCCAGGTCACTCAGTCGTCAATGGCCGCTCCGGTAGGGCGACTTGGCTTCAGAGTGCCCTGCTGCCCGCTCAAATCGCAAGCTTGTCACCCGAATTACAGGATCGCTAACATGTTCCCATCGACTTGTCCGAGTGACGATGGAACACTCAACTCATGCCAAACGCACGTCCTGTTCCCACTGTCCGACGCCGCCGCCTGGGCGAAGCCCTGCGCCGCTATCGCAACGCCACCGGGATGAGCCTTGACGTTGCCGCCGAAGCGGTGGGCTGGATCGGCCCGAAGCTGTCACGGATCGAGACGGCCAACGGCCACATCCGGCCCAATGAGGTAGCCGGGCTACTGAAGGTGTACGGAATCGATGACCCGGAAATCGTCAGCGCGTTGGAAGGGCTGGCCAAGGACGCCCGCAAGCAGGGGTGGTGGCAAACGTACAGCGGGATCGTGGCACCGGCGTATGCGGATTACATTTCCCTGGAGTCCGACGCCGACAGCATCCATGAGTTTGCGCCACTGCTGATCCCCGGCCTGTTGCAGACCGCCGCATACGCCCGCGAGACCATCGCGGCCAATGCGACCACCCGCACTCCGGATGAAGTGGCGGCTCTCGCGGAAGTACGGCAGGCGCGGCAAGCCGTACTCACCCGCCCCGGCACGCCCCTGAAGATCTGGGCTGTGGTCCACGAAGCCGTATTCCACCAACGGTTCGCCGTACGCCCGAACATCATGCGCGATCAGCTTCAACGGCTGTTGGATGTCTCCGAGATGCCCAACGTCACCCTCCAGATCCTGCCTCTGGACGCCACCCCGCACCCGGGTGGGGCGGGCGCTTTCAGCCTTGTGGGGTTCCCCGGCCCGATGCCCGATGTAGTACTGCTGGAGAATCTCATCGGAGCGACCTACGTTGAAGGTGTAGACGAAGTCCAGACCTTCGCCAACGCCTACGAACGCATCGTCGCCGCAGCGCTGCCGACAGAGGATTCGCTGGGGCGGATCGCCCGGATGGAAGAGAGATGCCGCAAGTGAATGATGATCACAAGGCGGAGCTGTACGCCTTCGACCTCTCCACCGTCAACTGGCGCAAGGCATCCGCCAGCGCTGGAGAGAACAACTGTGTCGAGGTGGCCCGCCTCCCCGGTGGCAGCAGGGCCATACGCGACTCCAAGAACCCCGGTCTCGAACCGCTGCGCTTCACGGCTTCGGAGTGGGCCGCGTTCCACATAGGCATGGTGGCCGGCGAACTCTGAGGCCAACCACGCGGTGGCCGTCCACCCGTTTGCGCGGGTGAACGGCCACCGATCGTTGCGGTGTCAGTCAAAGAGGTCGAGCTGAACCTCACCCTCGATCTCTCCGCGCCCGAAGAGCCCGCTCTGCGGAAGCCCCTCGCGTTGCGGCGACTTGCGCTGGGGCCGCACTGCCGGGGTGGTAACGGGCGGCTTGGGCTTGGGCCGCGACGTGCGGGTCAACGGGCTTACGCCGGGGGCGTGGCGGGGGCCTTCGCCGGGAGGAGGGGTGAGGGATGTGACGTACGGGCCGGACGCCATGGCCTCGTAGATGCGGATGATGGCGTCCTTGGTCCGCTGGAAGAGCTCGGGCTTCTTGTTGCGGAAGGCACGGAAGCTGTCTAGGACTAGGTCAAGGTCCTTGCGCTCGATGCCGTAGAGGTGGAAGTACGCGGCATCCAACTCGGCGCGCATGAGGAAACGACGGTCTTCGTCCCAGATGAAGGGGGCGCCTTCGCCGGTGAGGAATTCGGCCCACGGGCCCATCTCGTATGAGGTATAGCTCAGTTCAAGGACGCGGGAGCGAATCCATGCCCCAGGAGACTGGTCACCAAGCCAGGCAACAGGCTTGGTGTACTCGTCCGGAGGGAGAACCGGCAACTGCTCCAGATAGGTGTACGTCAAATGAGCGCCGGAGATCTTCTGGCGAGCGCAGAAATCCAACGCGAAAGCAGACAAGTTGGCCATCAGCGCGTCGTACGGCAAGCCCTGATCCACGGGTAGCGTGACAGGAAAGGTGTCACCACAAGCAGTACGAGGCGCCACGGAGGGGATGACTGTGCGGTCATCTGAAGCGCGGCAAATATTGCGCCAACCGATCAACCAATCGTGCGGCCACTCAGTCTCAGGTTGCCCCGGCTCGGCAGCCAGCCTCTCCTCTACCGCCTCTTCTGTGATCCAGTGACGCGGAAGCGGAACCCGCGCGGGATCCTGGTGATTCTGTGCAGTAAGCCGCGGCAAGGTACCGACGCGGAGCTGCGCCTCCGTGGCCCCTTCATACGTACTGAACCTCGAATCGTATTGATGGACCATCTTGGCTTCGTAGAGCGGCAAAGCTCGCTCCTGGCCCCGGATAAAAATCGTGCCATCCCGTCGCCATCCGGATTCATACAGCGAATCTTCGCTCTTGAACAGATCAGAACTACTGGCCATGTGGAACATAGCCTTGAACCTCAGGCCCCACTGGTTACCGACAGTGCCGCCGAGTCTTCTATTCCAAAGAACCGGCACACGCTGGTGCACTTCTTCCAGCACCCGCAGGTGATCCGGGCTCTCACACACAGGCGCTGTAAGACTGTTGGGATTGATCCTCTGGAACGCCTCCGCATCGAGTGTGAACTCCCGAGGATCCAACTGGTCCGGGCGGCGGGCCCGGAACGCCAGGCGGACCCTGTCGTATGTGCGGGCCGGGCCTACGAACGTGAACAAGCAAAAGCGGTAGGCGTGGTGCACATCTGCAAACAGTTTCTCCTCGTTCTCCAGATCCAGCACCGTCGCCAACTGACGCTGCTCCACCAGGTTCGAGAAGAATCCCGACGTCGTCTTGTCCGTCGCGATTCCCGTAGGCAGCACCAGCCCCGCCATGCCCGTCGGCGACAGCAGCGTCCGCGCCTTCTCCGCGAAGACCGCGTACGTATTCACGTCGCCCTTCCCTGTCAACGGGAAGATGTCCGAGTCCCTGAGCATGTTCGTCGTGCCCTTGGACTCGCGCTGCGCCGTCAGATACGCCCGGTGCAGCTTGCGGTCCGCCTCGATCGGCTGGCCGTGTTCGTCCACCGTCTTCAGCAGATCGCCGATGCGGCGCTCGCGCTCGTTCGCCGTCTCCGCGTCCGCCACGTACGGGTTCTGCGCGGCGAACCATTCCTTCTTCTGGATCTTCACCCGCTCCCACGGCGGGTTCCCCAGTACGCAGTCGAAGCCGCCCTGCCACCCCGTCGCCGCGTTCGCGTCTTCCGCTTCGCGGTCCTCGACCCGGAAAACGCGCGGGAATTCCAGGTGCCAGTGGAAGAAGCGGTTACGGGAGACGATGTCGCGCAGCTCCCGCTCTCCCGCGTCTTCTCGCCACTCCCGCTCCTCCTCCGTCTCCGGGACCGGTTCCTCACCCATCTTCGGTCTCGGCTTCGGGATGCCCGGCAGTGCCTCGTCCTTCTCCAGCTTCTTCATAGTCGCCGTCGTAATGGGGATCGGCGCGTCCTCCCGCTTCGGCCAGATGAACGCCGCACACCACGCGTCCGCGACCTTCTTCAACCGCTTGAGTTCGTCGTTCGCCTCGAACTCGCGGTGTCTCCTCGCCAGTTCACGTATCGCCGCGAGCCCCGTGCCATCGGTCGGCGCGTTCACCGCCTCTTCGGCAGCGACGCGCATCTTCGCCGTACTCGTCAGGGTCGCGGGCTCGCCCATCTGGGTCTGGACCCATACCGCCACGCCCCTGCGTTCCCTGGCGTTACGGTCCCGGGCGTCCTTAACCGTCTTCTGTTCGTCGCCTTCCAGCTTCTTGAACGCCTTCTCGGGGATTCCCGCCTCCAGTAGCAGCGGCGTCGTCCCCAGCAGCGCGTTGCCGACCTTGATCCGGTCGTCCAGGTAGGCCAGCGGTTCCCCCGGGTTGAGGGACTCCATCCACAGCGACACCTTGGCGATCTCCGTCGCCAGCGGGTTGATGTCGACACCGTGGACACAGGACTTCACGACCTTGCCCATCGCCTCGCGCACCCGTTCCGGCGCGGGCTCGTGTTCACCGTCCGCCGCGAGCTGGGCGTAGCGCAGGGCGATGCGGCGGGCCGCCGCGACCAGGACGTGGCCCGAGCCACAGGAGGGGTCGACGAAGCGGATCTTGAGAAGATCTTTCGGGATGCCGGATTTCGCGTAGCGCTCGATCACCGGGTCCAGAGCGTTGTCGAGGAGCTTCTCGATAAGCACCTTAGGGGTGTAGTACGAGCCGGTGGTCTTCCGCTGGTTGCCCGCCACCAGGTCCTGGAGCCAGAACTCCAGTTTCTGCGGATTGTGGCGTGGGATGAGCTCCAGCAGGGACTCGTAGACGCTGCCGAGCTCGTCGGCATCCAGGTGCCGGTAGTCGACACGGGTCACGCGGCCCTGCTTGTCGGAGACCTGGGACAGCAGCCGGACTGCCTGGAGCAGGTGCTCGTTGGGGAGCTTCGCCGTGCGCAGCGGCTCGCTTCTGCCCGGGAGCCAGGTGATCTGCTTCTCGTCGTCGGCGGCGCGGAAGTACAGCCCGCCGAGTTCGGGAAGGGCCAGATTCTCTTCGCCACCGATCCTGCCGAGGGCTTCCAGCACGACGCACAGACCGTCCCACAGGTCGGTGTGGTGGTCGCCGCTCCTTCTGACGGCGATACGGCGCAGCCTGGCCGTGGAGAAGTAGCGGGCGTAGCGGGCGCGGGCCCGTTCCAGTCTCTGCGTTTCCGCCTTGGAGGCGTTCGCCCCGGGCTGGAGCAGCAGTGCTTCGCGGTCCTCGGCCACGAAGAGGAACACCAGCTGGTAGGCCAGACGCAGCAGTTCGTGGTGGAAGTCGTCGAGTGCGGCCTTGCCGCCACGGGTGAGGGCCTCGCCGAGGATCGGGTTCGCCTGGAGGAATCCGGTGCCGAGGATCGACAGGGCGTCCTTCACCTGGTCGCGCAGCCGGTCCCGGGAGCGGATGCCGGTCTCGATGGAGTAGGTGCGCCACCATTCGATGCGGCAGTCCGCCGGGGTGAGGGGCGCGATGTCGTCGGTGAGGAAGATGTCGTCGAGGGTGCCTTCGTCTCCGTCGGCCGGTTGTCCGTCGGAGAGTTCGCCGGCCTCTGCCGCGCCCTCCGCCGAGGCGACGGCGGCGACACCGCGTCGTTTCTTCTCCGGCTTCGCGACGAGTTCGAAGCGCGAGGAGTGGAGCATCGCGTACAGCGTGAGGAAGTCCGCGAACTGGTCCCCGCCGAAGATGGCGTCCAGATTGAACTCGACATAGGCGGAGCCGACGAGTGTGGTGGAGTCGCGCAACACGCGCAGGACCCGACCGTTGGAGAGCAGTCCCCACAGGTGCTCGGCGGAGACGTTCAGGAGATCCTGGACCATCGACTGGGGGGCGCGATGGGTTCCGATGCCCCGGTCGAGGTCGGTGTCCCAGCCCAGCAGGTGGACGGGGAGGTGGTCCTGCCAGCGGTGGCTGACGCGGTAGTACCTCTTGGGGTCCCGGCCGGCGAAATCAACGCCCTGGCGTTTCGGGATGTCCGTACGGCCCGTGTAGCCCAGTTCGTCCAGAAGGACGCTCAGCCACTGCTGGTAGGTGAGCGTCGTCAGGTCGACGTTCTCACCCTGCTCTTCGAGCTGTGCGCGGAAGGAGCTGTAGGTCCCTTTGAGGTATTCCCACCTGCGGCTGGCGGCGTCCTCGACGCGGACGCCGCGTGGCAGGCCGTAATCGGCGGGCGTGGAGCCGGGGAGCTCACGGTCCGTGCCACCGATCTTGTTGAGAAGTTCGCGGGAGAGCAGGGCCCCTTCGACGCGCACCGCTGTGCTTGCCGGAAGGTGGTCGAGGGCGAGTGCGGTCACCTGGAGCCTCCGGGGCGCTTGACGTACACGTACACACCGAGCAGGTCGGGTTCACCGGCGGGCTCGGCTGTGATGCCACGCGCGGCTGCCGCGCCGCGTGCTCTACCGCGTTCGCCGGCGGCCTCGCGGACGCGGAGGTGCGCCGCTTCCAGGCGGCGGGCGAGATCGTGGCCGTGGGAGGCCAAGTCGCCCTTCACCTCGTCCAGTTCTTCGAGGGCGCGGCTGATCTGCTGGTCGCGCATGGAGGGGATGGTGTTGCGGTCGGGGGTCGCCGGAAGCAGTTCGGCCGTTTCGTCGTCCGTGAGCCACTCCCGGGTGCCGTCATTTGTCGTGCGCCAGGCGAGCAACTGGGCGTCCTCGGCGACCAGTTCGCGGGGCTTGACCGGGGTGCGGTCCGCTCGGCGGCGGGGGGGCAGGGTGAGGTGGAAGCGGTAGCGGACCAGCAGGAGCACGACGCGGTGGTCGACGGCGGCGGTGCGGATGACGCCGAGCCGCCGGGCGGGGCGGTCGATCTCACTGAGGCTCCGGTCCAGGGCGGAGTCGAGGACGTAGCGGGCGACGGCCCGTACCGCGGGATCCGTGCGGAACAAGGCGTGTTGCCCGGCAGGAACCGGGAGGTCCTGGTGGAAGACCAGCTCGTTCGAGGCAACCGCCTTCCCCGTCTTGGCCTTGGACTTCGCCTTGCCCTTGGCCGTGCCGCGGGCCGGTGCCTGGGCGACGCCCGGCCCGGTGGCCTGGTCGTGATCCTCGTAGATCCCGAGGCCGTGGCGCAGGCCCCGGGGCAATGGGCCCGCCGGAGCGGTGAAGCCGGTGCTGTGCGGGTCGGGGCGTACGGGGGAGCCCAGCGACTTCAGGGTCTCGCGGGTGAAGTCGGCGATGTCCGCCGGCTCGCCGAGCGCCTGTCGCAGGGCGTTCAGCTCGGCCTGGACCTCTTCGGGGCGCAGGCCGCTCTGTGCGAACTTGGTGAGGACCTTCGACTCCCGGTCGGCCGCGTCCTCCCACTCCTTGTGGAGGCGTTCCCTGGCCTGGCTGAAGAGCGCCTCGGTGCCGATGTCGAGGGTGAGCTGTTCGGTGTTCTCCTTGCCTCTGAGGAAGAGGCTGCTGGAGAGGGCCTTGAGGACGCCCTCACCGCCGTCCGGTACGGGGACGACGACGCCGACCTGCTCGGCGATCGCCTGGTGTTTACGGATGAGGACGTCCAGGACAAGGCCGTCGATCCCGGTGTCGGTGTCGAAGAGGGTGACGGCCCGGACATTCTCGCGGGCCTGCCCGAACCGGTCGACCCGGCCTTCACGCTGTTCGTGGCGGGTCGGGTTCCAGGACAGGTCGTAGTGGAGGACCGCGCCGAAGTCGTCCTGCAGGTTGACGCCTTCGGAGAGGCAGTCGGTGGCGACCAGGACATGCCTGCCGTGCTTCGCCGTGAGCTCGTCGATACGGGCCTGGCGGGCGTCGGGGTGGAGCTTGCCCGTGACCGCGTCGACGTGGGCGCTGCGCCCCAGGGCTTTGGCGAGATGCCCGGCGACGTACTCGGCGGTGGGGACGTAGCGGCAGAAGACGATCGGGTCGTAGCCGTCGACGAGCAGGCCTTTCACCTCATCGACGAGGGTACGGAGTTTGGCGTCGTGTGCCGGTCCTGAGAGCTGGTCGGCGCGCGCGGCGAACGACTTCAGTTTTCGGGCGCCGACGGAGTTCTCCGGGGTGTCGAGCAGCGATCCCGGGACGCCGTCCTGGCCGTCGACGGACTCGTCGTCGGTGAGGTCGAGAACAGCACGGTGAAAGCTTTCGATCTCCGCGTCGGTGTGGGCAGTGGCGACGCCCGCCCTGACGCGGAGGGTTTCGGCCGCGGCGGCGGGCGACGAGAGCACACAGCGCAGCAGCGCGAGCACGGAGACCCAAGTCATCCGCTGCTGGTGGGCGCCGTCGGGGCGGCGGACCTGTTCACGGGCGTAGGTCAGGACATCGGTGACGAAGCCCGCGTACTCCTTGTCCAGGTGGTACGGGGTCTCGCGCACCATGCGCGCGCGGGGAAAGGGGGTCTCCTCGTCGAGGTAGCGCTTGATGTCACGGCGGCGGCGCTGGACGAAGTGGCGGGCGAGCCGGTCACGGTGGGCGGGGAGGGTGGGGTCGAGGTTCTGGAGGGCCGGATCGAGCAGGCCGGTGAGCTTGGCGAAGGCGTGGACGTCACCGCTGTGCGGGGTGGCGGTGACGAGGACGAGGTGCCGGTCGGCGTCCGCGGCGAGTTCGCGGAGCAGCTCGTACCGCAGCTGGTGTCCGGTGCCCGTACCGACACAGCTGTGGGCCTCGTCGACGATCAGGATGTCGGGGCAGGTGCGCTTGAAATTGCCCCGGCGTTCTTCCTGCTTGATGAAGTCGGTGGAGACCACGGTGCAGGGGTAACGGTCGAAGATCGACTGACCCTGTTCTGTGGTCTTCTCCAAGCGGGCCGCCGTGGAGGGAAGGACGAGTACGGCGTCCATGCCGAACTTCTCCCGCAGTTCTCGCTGCCACTGCTCGGCAAGTGACGGCGAGCAGAGCACGGCCATGTTGCGCGCCGAGCCCTGCTCGATGAGTTCCTTGGCGATGAGTGCCGCCTCGACGGTCTTGCCGATGCCGACATCGTCCCCGATGAGCAGCCGTACGGTGTCCATGCGCAGCGCCATCATCAGCGGGACGAGCTGATACTGGCGTGGCTGCACGGAGATGGAGGCGAGGCTGCGGAAGGGGCCCGCGCCGTGCGTCGCCGCGATGCGCAGCGCGGTGCGCAGGAGGCCGGCCGACGCGAAGTCGCCGACCTCTCCGGGAACGGCCTCGGGCGGGCCGAAGCCGGGGTCCTTGATCTCGTGCGGGAAGAGCGCGGTGAGATATTCGCGGTCGCCGTCCAGTGGCTGGGCGATCACCAGGCCGTCGGCTTCATCGGCGGGGCTGGGCTGGACCACCCAGTCACGGCCCCGGGCGGAGACGAGGTCGCCGGGTGCGCGGCGTGCGGAGGTCGTCGTGGTCCCGGAAGTCATCGGAAACTCCGTCCGGTGCCGAAGACGTCCGGATGTACGCGCACGGTGTTCTCCCACTCCTTGATACCGGCTCCGGCCCGGATGACGAGCCAGCCGTCGTCGATCAGCCGGAATTCGGCCCGCTGGTCCAGCGACGGGCCGCCGGAGGTGTCCAGGTAGACGGCGACGTCCGCGCCCGGCAGGCGGTAGACGACGTCGGGACGGACCGGTGCCCCGGTCTGGTCGGGCTGTGTCTCGTCGGGCAGCCGGTGCCCCGTCCGGCCCAGCCACTCTACAAACTCCGCGACGGGTCCCCTTACCGGCTCGGTGGCGGCGGCCAGGGTCTGCGCCCGCAAGGTGGCGGGGGTCACAGCACGGTCGCCCTTGGTGGTGGCGTTGGCGAGCCTGAGCAGCAGCGGGACCGCGGAATGCCGGTCGATCCGGGTGTGGAACCGCTGGTTGTTGTAGGAGAGGAGACAGTCGTAGCAGCCGCGCTCGCAGCGCTCGGGGGCGCCTTCGGCCCGGTCCTCGTCCTGGCCGGTGTCCGGGTCGTAGTGGATGATCTTCAGCGCGGCCCTGGCTACCTCGGCGAAGGCGTTCGGGTCGTCGTGGAGGAGCCGCAGCACGCCCGCGCCGCCTTCCGCTCCCTCGATGAAGAGCATCCGGCCCCGCGCCTCGTCATCGGGAAGATCCTGGCTGTCCAGCTCGGAGTCCTCCAGCTGGTAGCGGGCCTCGATGCCTCGTTCCAGGGCGTGGCGGAGCGTGACGGCGATCGTCTCGCTCTCGACGGGTTCGGCCAGGCGCAGCACGGCGATGTTCTTCCGGTCCTCGACGTACGGAATGACCTGGAGCGTCCGGTCGGCGGACGCGAACGGTGCCAGGACCTCGTCCTCGGCGGACGCCTCCTGGATCTCGCCCGCCTTCTTGGCACTGAGCCAGCGACCCTGGACAGGGTCGAGCCAGAACCCCCGGTCGGCCCGGTGCTTGCGCTTGCGGCGGCCGAGGTTGAAGACGCGGATCCAGGCGGTGTCCCCGTACCCGATGTCGAGGATCGGCCCGGCCTCGTCGGAGGCCGTGGCGTCCTGGCGTCCGGCGGCCCCTGAGAACTGGTATCCCGTCAACAGTTCGAAGCCGGATCTGAGGCGCTCCTCCTCGTCGGAGGAGATACGCCGCACCGGGGAGGCCTGAACCGTGCTCAGGACCATGGTCCTGCTCAGGGTCAGGGTCAGCGGGATCAGGCAGTAGTCGCAGGTGTCGGCTCCCTGGGCGCGGTCGTACCACATACCGCACGCGCCGCAGATCCGGACGTCACTGGTGGCGACCTGCCCGGGAGTGGCTCCCATCGGGACCTGGACGCGGTCGACGGAGTAACGCTGGCCCTCGTGGTAGATCAGCGCGCCGGGACCGAATTCGGAGATCGCGATGAAGCGCGGACGCTGGATGTAGGCGCCGTTCCGCTGGCCGAGCCGGCCTTCGCCCCGCTGCCCGGGGATGTAGGCGGCCAGGGGGAGGCGCGGGAACGAGTAGCCGGGGAGGAATCCCTCGGACGCGAAGTAGCGGTAGCTGTAGAAGTCGCTGAAGGATTCCTCGCTGTCCTCGTTGCGCAGCAGCTTCAGCTGATTCTCGGCCTCGGCTCGGCGGGCCTGGGCGCGGCGGCGGGACTTGGGATCCACGGAGAGATCACCGGCGACTCGGTGCTGCTGTTCGCGTTCGTCGAGGGCGGCCCGGTAGAGGCGGCGCCAGCGATCGCAGTCATGGTCGAACCGGCTCAGCGCGGCACGGACGACGTCCTCGATCCAGCCGTCGTACCACCAGGGGGGTGGCTTCTCCAGGCCGGCCAGCAGCGGCTGGAGGACATCGGCGGACCGGACGATGGCCCGGCGGCGGGCGGCTTCGCTGTCGAGCTGCGTGCGCATCGTGTCGGTGAGCGGCAGGGGCACCGGCTCGCCGGGGCCGGTGGGCCGGGCCTCCGCGTCGATGATCTCGGTCATCCGGGAGCCGAGGGCGACGCCTGTCTCGGCCAGCCAGACGGCGTGGACATGCGACCGCAGCAGTTCCTCATTGGCGAGGTCGAGGCGGGGCGGGGTGACGCTGCCCGCGACCATCAGCTGAGGACGGCGGAAGTAGTACTGATCGTGGGCACTACCCGTCGAACAGTAGGTCGTGACGAGTGCGGGCTGTCCGGAACGTCCCGCCCGGCCCGAGCGCTGGGCGTAGTTGGCGGGGGTGGGCGGGGCATTGCGCATGCCTACCGCGTTGAGTGTGGAGATGTCCACACCGAGCTCCATCGTCGGCGAGCAGTACAGCAGGCTCAGCTCTCCGTCGCGGAATGCCTCTTCCCGCTTTTCCCGCAGCTCGGCGGGGACCTGCGCGGTGTGTTCCCTGGCCTCAAGACCGACGAGCTGCATCGCGGTGTCCCGGTAGAGGTCGCGGAAGTAGGTGTTGACGGACGGCGTGGCGTCGGGGTCGCTGACCTTGCGCAGCGGGTCGGGCTCGGGGGTGGCCCCGTCGCCCGGCAGCCAGCGCAGGGCGGTGGCCCTGACCTGGTGGCCGAGCGAGCCGTCGCGCTCCTCCCGGACGATCGCCACCAGGCCGTAGGTCTCCAGTACCCGCAGCAGATCGCGGATCACCGTGCCGGCATCGGCGACGGACATCCGCTTGCCCCGGAGAGCAGGGATCGCGGCGAACTGGCCCGGGCGGCGGAGGAAACGTCCGTACGCGCCCAGGCCGCTGAGGTAGATGGCCTCACCGGAGGGTGCCCCCTTCGGGCCGCTGCCCGGAAAAGCGACCCGCGAGGGAACGCGCGGCTCTCGGGGCGGCAGTGCCCAGACGCCCAGCAGATGGCCGTCCGACTGGCGCTGAACCTGCTCGAAGCCCTCCTGGGTCAGCATCAGTTCATCGACGGCGAGCGAGCGGCGCAGCTCGTCCAGCAGAACCCTCGCGAGGTACTCACGGTGAGCGGGTTCGTCTCGTACCAGTGCTTCGTGCCGGCCGTGCCAGCACTCCTCGTCGGCGGCGATCTCCGCCAGATCGGTGTAGTCGAAACGCAGCAGCCCGGTCTGGGTGAGGTTGGGCATGGTGATGCGCCAGCCGCGTTCCAGGTCCGCGTGGACCCGGTAGGACAGCACCGCGCGGAGCGCCGAGCGGGCGAGCTCACGCTGGCTGAATTTCGCGCCGGGGTTGCGGGCGAACACGTCCATGGGCAGGCCGAGTGCCTCCTCGACGGCCTGCGGCAGCAGATCGTGCCGCAGGCCGTTCGGCCCTGCTGCGGCCAGCGCCTGGTAGAGGGCGCCGCGGACCTGGGTGACCTGGGCGAAGTCATTGAAGTGGCCTGCCTGGAGACTCGCGTCCTGCCGGTTGTCGACAAAGGTGAGGAGTTTGCGCGCCTTCACGTCCATATCGGCTTGGGCGCGCAGCGAGCGCACCACGCTGGAGCTGATGAGGGAGACCGCCGAGCTGCGTCCCTCGGCGGCGAAGGTGGCGAGCTTGGCGAAGTCACGGGCTCGCAACTGTTCGTGGCTGACCCGGCAGCGCAGGCAGAAGCGGAACGGCGCGGCGATCCACCACGCCCGTAGGCCGTCGGCTCCGGTTTCCTTAGCCTCTGCGGGCTCCACCACCCCGGTATGCCGTTCCGCGAGGAGCCTGCCGTCGGGAGCGATCCGTACCTCGCGCGGCAGATCACCCGCACGGGCCTGCACAACGGTCCGGGCCCCGTCTTCGCCGGTCTCGACCCAGCTGTCCGGGAGGCGGACCAGGATCTCGTCGGGCTCGGTCGGCCACGGCCGTTCCTCGCTGACGTAAAGATAACCGTCGTCCTCCTCGCCGGGGGCCTCCGGATCTCTGCGCGCGACGAAGCGTGGCCCGGCTGCCCCCCTCTCCCGGGTGACGACCAGATATTCGTGCCCGCAGTCCCGGCAGAAGGCCAGCGGGATCAGCGGCTTCTCCCGCTGCTGCGGGACCACGACCTGGTACTGGCTGGTCAGATGGCGCTGCCCAGCGGGTTCGAGACTGGTGTAGACGGTGTCACCCTTGGACAGGAACTGGTGCAGCCGAAAGGCGAACAGCGGACGGCGGTGTACCCGGTGGCGTGCCTCGGCGCCGGCTCTGAGGATCGACTCGATCGCCGCCCGGCACAGCTCGTCCCGCTGCCCACTGTCCCTGGAAAGGGTCTCCGCCGCTTCAGGCACGGTCACGGGCGTACGCCTGACCAGCCTGCCGCCGGACTTCTCGTTCTCCTCCGCCAGCCCGAAGGAATCCTCCACCCATACGGCGAGGGGGTCGGTCCGCAGGACCTCGTAGTCCCGCGACAGTGCCCCGGGGTCCAGAGCCGCGCGCCGGACCGCCTCGCCCAGTGCGGACCGCCGTGCGCGCGAGGTGCCGCTCTGCGAGGGCCCTGGATCCGTGGCGCGCTCCAGCGTCTCACCGATCACCCGCTCCGGCCGTACGGGGGCGCCGAACAGCAGGGTGGCGACGGAGGCGACTTTCTTCCGTGCTTCCTCGAAGGTGGCGGCGCTGGCCATGGTCGCGGAGGTGCCGATGCACTGAAGGCCGGGGGCATCGCAGGCATCCCGGAGCCTTCGTACCAGCAGCGCGACATCCGCGCCCTGTCTGCCGCGGTAGGTGTGCAGTTCGTCGAGCGCCAGGAACCGCAGTCCTTGTGCCGCGCCGATGAGCTCCTTCCGCTCATGGGGTCGCGTCAGCAGATATTCCAGCATGACGTAGTTCGTCAGGAGGATGTCCGGCTTGGTCCGCCACACCGCGGACTTCTGCCCGGCGTCTTCTTGGCCCGTATAGCGAGCGAAGGTCACCTTCCGGTGCTCATCCGGAACGCCCCATCGCAGATAGCGGGCCAGTTCGTGCTGCTGGCTGTTGGCGAGTGCGTTCATGGGGTAGACGATGATCGCCGAGATCCCCTCGGGGTTGGGGCGGCGCAGCACCTCGTTCACGACGGGGATGATGTAGGCGAGGCTCTTGCCGGATCCGGTACCGGTGGTGAGCACGAAAGAATCGCGGGAGGGGGAGGCGGCCACCTCGATCGCTTCGCGCTGGTGGCGGTGGAGGGTCAGGGTCCGGGTCCCGGGGTCATGCTCGTCCTTCTTCTCGCGGAAGTAGCGTTTGCACCCGACGTGCAGAACCCCTTCCTCCACGAGCTCGGCAACGGTACCGCCGCTGCGGAAACTCGGATTGAGGGAAATACGGGGGTCGGGCCAGCGGACCTTTCCCTCGCGCTCCGCGTCGAGATGGCGCTGGATGTCCCGGTCCCGTACCGACACCAGGGATTGGGTGAAGGCTCCGTAGTCCTTGATGAGGTTCTGGTGGACTCCGAAGACATCCATGGTGACGCCGCTCTCCCCATGCCGCACGCGGTACCGCGCTGCCTCCGCGGCCGTCAGCAGCACTCACCGAATGGCGTCCCCTGGCCACCGGAAGTGATCAGCCTACTGCTACGCGCCGATTCAGGACATCGGAAACGGGTGGCCCGCCTCGAGCCCCGCACGGCATGGTTCACTCCGTACCACCAGTACTGGAGCGTGAGAAGGAGAGGCAGCAAGTGCCCCACGAGGTAGATCAGTCGTTCCTGGCACTGCCGCTGCGGGCGCTCGCCGACGCCGCGCTCGCCAGGGCGCGGGCGCTCGGCGCCGACCATGCCGACTTCCGCTTCGAGCGGGTACGCGGCGCGGCCCTGCGGCTGCGGGACGGCAAGCCCGCCGGCTCGTCGGACACCACGGATCTCGGGTACGCGGTCCGGGTGGTGCACGGGGGCGCCTGGGGTTTCGCGTCCGGGGTCGATCTCTCCATGGACGCGGCGGCCCGGGTCGCGGGACAGGCCGTGGCGATGGCCAAGCTGTCCGCGAAGGTGATCTCCGCCGCCGGTTCCGACGAGCGCGTCGAGCTGGCCGAGGAGCCGGTGCACGCCGAGAAGACCTGGGTGTCGGCGTACGAGATCAACCCGTTCGAGGTACCCGACGAGGAGAAGACCGGGCTCCTGGCGGAGTGGAGCGGGCGGCTGCTGCGGGCCGAGGGCGTGGCGCATGTGGACGCCTCGCTGCTCACCGTCCATGAGAACAAGTTCTACGCGGACACGGCGGGTACGGTCACCACCCAGCAGCGCGTCAGGGTCCATCCGCAGCTCACCGCCGTGGCGGTCGACGGCGAGAGCGGCGAGTTCGACTCGATGCGCACGATCGCCCCGCCGGTCGGCCGGGGCTGGGAATACCTCACCGGGACCGGCTGGGACTGGGACGCCGAGCTGGAGCGCATCCCCGGGCTGCTGGCCGAGAAGATGCGCGCGCCGAGCGTCGAGGCGGGCACGTACGACCTGGTCGTCGACCCGTCCAACCTGTGGCTGACGATTCACGAGTCGATCGGCCACGCCACCGAGCTGGACCGCGCTCTGGGGTACGAGGCGGCGTACGCCGGGACCTCGTTCGCCACGTTCGACCAGCTGGGGAAGCTGGCCTACGGCTCCTCGGTGATGAATGTGACGGGCGACAGGACCGCCGAACACGGTCTGGCCACCATCGGCTACGACGACGAGGGCGTCGAGGCGCAGTCGTGGGACCTGATCAAGGACGGCACGCTCGTCGGCTACCAGCTGGACCGCAGGATCGCGAAGCTCACCGGTCTCGGCCGCTCCAACGGCTGCGCGTACGCGGACTCGCCGGGCCATGTGCCCGTACAGCGCATGGCGAATGTGTCGCTGCGGCCGGATCCGGGCGGGCTGAGTACGGAGGATCTGATCGGCGGGGTGGAGCGCGGGATCTACGTGGTCGGCGACCGGTCGTGGTCGATCGACATGCAGCGCTACAACTTCCAGTTCACCGGGCAGCGGTTCTTCCGTATCGAGAACGGCAAGCTGGCCGGCCAGTTGCGGGATGTCGCGTACCAGGCGACGACCACGGACTTCTGGGGCTCGATGGAGGCGGTCGGCGGACCGCGGACGTATGTGCTGGGCGGCGCCTTCAACTGCGGCAAGGCCCAGCCGGGGCAGGTGGCGGCGGTCTCCCACGGCTGCCCCTCCGCCCTGTTCCGCGGCGTCAACATCCTCAATACCACGCAGGAGGCCGGACGGTGAGCGCAACGACCACCCTCGGCCGGGGGTCCGGGGGTCGACCCCCGGGACAGCACAGTCTCAACACCACGCAGGAGGCCGGACGATGACCACCAGCCGTATCAGCAAGCCGCACGAGATCGTCGAGCGCGCCCTCGAACTGTCCACCGCCGACGGCTGCGTGGTCATCGCCGACGAGCAGTCCTCCGCCAATCTGCGCTGGGCGGGCAACGCGCTGACGACCAACGGCGTCACCCGGGGCAGGACGCTGACCGTCATCGCGACCGTCGACGGCTCGCAGGGCACCGCGTCCGGTGTCGTATCGCGCTCCGCCGTCACCGCCGGTGATCTGGAGCCGCTCGTACGGGCCGCCGAGGCCGCCGCTCGCGCGGCCGGGCCCGCCGAGGACGCGCAGCCGTTGGTCGGCGGGGGGCAGGTCTCTGGGGACTTCGCCGACGCGCCCGCCGAGACCACCTCCGCCGTCTTCGCGGACTTCGCGCCCGCGCTCGGTGAGTCGTTCGCCCGTGCCCGGGCCGGCGGCCGTGAGCTGTACGGGTTCGCCAACCACGAGCTGACCTCGACCTACCTCGGCACGTCCACGGGCGTACGGCTGCGCCACGACCAGCCGAGCGGCACGCTGGAGCTGAACGCGAAGTCGCCCGACCGCACCCGCTCGGCCTGGGCGGGCCGGTCCACCCGCGACTTCAAGGATGTGGACCCGGCCTCTCTCGACACCGAGCTGGCGCGACGGCTGGCCTGGGCCGAGCGGAAGACCGAGCTGCCCGCGGGCAGGTACGAGACGCTGCTGCCGCCGACCGCCGTGGCCGATCTGCTGATCTACCAGCTGTGGTCCTCGACCGCCCGTGACGCCGCGGAGGGCCGTACGGTCTTCTCCCGTCCCGGCGGCGGCACCCGCGTCGGCGAGAAGCTTTCCGAGCTGCCGCTGACCCTGCGCAGCGACCCGCACGAGCCCGGCCTTGAGTCCGCGCCATTCGTGATCGCGCACTCTTCCGGAGAAGACGCCTCCGTCTTCGACAACGGTCTGCCGCTGACGGCGACGGACTGGGTACGGGACGGCGAGCTGGCGCGTCTGATCACCACCCGGCACAGCGCGGCGCTGACCGGGCTGCCGGTCGCGCCCGGCATGGGCAATCTGATCCTGGACGGCGGGGGCGAACGTTCGCTGGAGGAGATGGTCAGCGGCACCGAGCGCGGGCTGCTGCTGACCTGCCTCTGGTACATCCGCGAGGTCGATCCGGCGACGCTGCTGCTCACCGGACTGACCAGGGACGGCGTCTATCTCGTCGAGAACGGCGAGGTCACCGGCGAGGTGAACAACTTCCGGTTCAACGAGTCGCCGGTCGATCTGCTGTCGCGGGCCTCGGAGGCCGGGCGTACGGAGAAGGCGCTGCCGCGCGAGTGGGGCGACTGGTTCACCCGGGCCGCGATGCCCGCCCTGCGTATCCCCGATTTCAATATGAGCTCGGTCAGCCGGGGAGTATGACCCCCATACACTGGCCGGTAGTACATCCCAGTGAACCGTTTGAACCGTTCGAGGAGAGAAACGACCGTGACGGACATCGTCGACGAGCTGAAGTGGCGCGGGCTGTTCGCCCAGTCCACTGACGAGGACGCTTTGCGTAAGGCGCTCGCGGACGGTCCCGTCACGTTCTATTGCGGTTTCGATCCCACGGCGCCCAGCCTGCATGTCGGACATCTCGTGCAGGTGCTGACCGTACGCAGGCTCCAGCGGGCGGGGCACCGGCCGCTGGCGCTGGTCGGCGGGGCCACCGGTCAGATCGGTGATCCCCGGCCGACCGCCGAGCGGACGCTGAACGACCCGGAGACGGTCGCCGGCTGGGTGCGGCGGCTGCGGTCCCAGATCGAGCCGTTCCTGGACTTCGAGGGTCCGAACGCCGCGACCATGGTCAACAACCTGGACTGGACCGCGTCGCTGTCCGCGATCGAGTTCCTGCGGGACATCGGCAAGCACTTCCGGGTGAACAAGATGCTCACGAAGGACTCCATCGCCCGCCGGCTGGAGTCCGACGAGGGCATCAGCTACACCGAGTTCAGCTACCAGTTGCTCCAGAGCATGGACTTCCTGGAGCTGTACCGCCGCTACGGCTGTGTCCTCCAGCAGGGCGGCAGCGACCAGTGGGGCAATCTCACCGCGGGTCTCGATCTGATCCACCGCCTGGAGCCGGGCGCCACCGTGCACGCGCTGGCGACGCCGCTGATGACGAAGGCGGACGGGACCAAGTTCGGCAAGACCGAGGGCGGGGCTGTCTGGCTCGACCCGGAGATGACC
The DNA here is from genome assembly GCF_042789485.1 of Streptomyces sp. NPDC056835. Lineage (NCBI taxonomy): Bacteria > Bacillati > Actinomycetota > Actinomycetes > Kitasatosporales > Streptomycetaceae > Streptomyces > Streptomyces sp. NPDC056835. The sequence continues at coordinate 79,320 of NZ_JBHUBB010000029.1, read as the reverse complement.
ACGCCGTACGCCTTCTACCAGTTCTGGCTGAACGTGGACGACCGTGACATCTCCGCGTACAGCCGCATCCTCAGCTTCAAGAGCCAGGCGGAGCTGGTGGAGCTGGAGCGGGCGACCGCGGAGCGTCCGCAGGCGCGCGCGGCCCAGCGGGCGCTGGCGGAGGAGCTGACGACGCTCGTCCACGGCGCCGAGCAGTGCGCGGCGGTCGTCGCGGCGTCCCGGGCGCTGTTCGGCCAGGGCGAGCTGACGGGGCTCGACGAGGCGACGCTCAGCGCGGCGCTCTCCGAACTGCCCCGCGCCGAGGTCACCGAGCCGGTGTCGGTGGTCGATCTGTTCGCCGAAACGGGTCTGGCGCCGAGCAAGTCGGCGGCTCGCCGTACGGTGAAGGAGGGCGGGGCCTACGTGAACAACGTCAAAGTCTCCGACGGGGACGCGGTACCGGACCGTACGGAGCTGCTGCACGACCGCTGGCTGGTGCTGCGCAGGGGCAAGAGGAACCTGGCCGCGGTGGAGGTCACCACCTCCGGCTGACACTCGGGACCCGTACGACCCGTACGGCCCGTACGAGTCCCGTACGACCCGTAGAACAGCCTCCAACGGCTGCGACATTCGGCTGCGGCCGGGCACGCGCACGCGTACCCGGCCGTAACCGTCCCGCCCTGTCCCGGGCGCGTCCGGGTCGGCGTCCGGGTCAGGCCCTCTGCCCGCTGCCCCGCTTGGCCTTGTTGCCGCGGATCGTTCTCCAGAGCTTGTCAACGAGGAAGACGACGACGATGGCCCCGACCAGCTGGAGCACATGGCGGGTCCAGTCCACTCCCCTGGTCTCCGCGACACCGATCCAGCCCGCGACCGCGTTGCCGAGGAAGCTGCCCACAATGCCGCACAGGATCGTCAGCCACAGGGGGATGTGCTGCTTGCCCGGGATGATGGCCCGGGCGATCAGGCCGAGCACCAGACCGACGATGATGACCCACAACCAGCTCATGGTCGCCTCCTCACGCGGCGCGATCTGCGCGTGATCGCCAGTCTGAAGCGTTCCGCCATATGGCGCATGTCGGACACGGCCGTACGTGGCGGGATGGGCGATATCGGCGAGGATGGGAGTGCCCCGATGGGAGTGCCCCGCTCTCGTGGGCGCCTGGGTCCCGGCGTACGGTTGACCGAGTCCGGTCCGGGGAGAGTCCGGCACAGAATCGGGTGGTGGGAACGTGGTGCGCAAGCGGGGCGGCACGGAGGTTTTCCGGATCACGGAGGCCCGGCGGGGACTCGCCGAGGATGTGGGCGGCCGGCAGCGCCGGTATGTGATCTCGATGGTCGTACGGACGCTCGCGGTGATCGCGACCGTGATTCTGTGGAACGTGGAACTGCCGGTCGCGATCGTGACACTCGTCCTGGGGATGCTGCTGCCGTACGTGGCCGTGGTGATCGCCAACGCGGGCCGGGAGAACGTCACTTCACTGCCGTCGACCCATCTCGCCCCACCGGCCCGTACAATGATCGCACCCCCTGTGGAACCTGCCGTGGCGGAAACCGGCGCCCCGGCTGCCGAGGGGGAGCCGCAAAGCGGTCCGTAACGCTCCGCAAAGCTCAAGAAAAGCTCAGATCAATCGTGAAGTTCCGGTGCACGGCACCCCGTTGCCCGTGACATACTTTAAAAGCGCTCCGCATCCCCCGTCGGAGCGACGGACCGACGCCGGGCAGCTCCCCCCGTGGCTGCCCGGCGTCGCCATTTCCGGTTACGGAACGTGTCCTGGGCCGGACAGCGCCTAAGGGCTGTCCGCCGGACAGGGCCTAGGGTGGTCAGGTGAACTTCCCCGGCATTCCAGGCTTCCCCGACGCTTCCGGCTCCGCCGACGACGCGGCCCCGATCTGTTCCGCCAAGGGGTGCCGCGCGCCCGCCGTCTGGGTCCTCGCCTGGAACAACCCCAAGCTGCACACACCCGAGCGCCGCAAGACCTGGCTGGCCTGCGACGAACACCGCGAGCATCTCTCCTCGTTCCTGGGGATGCGCGGCTTTCTGAAGGACGTGGTGGAGCTGACCGAGTGGGAGCGGAACTCAGCCACCGATCGCTGACATCGGCCGCTCGGGCTGGAGGAACGCCGACGGATCGTCCAGCCCGGACCCGGCCTTCTTGCCCCACATCGCCGTCTTCCAGAGCGCGGCGATCTCCTCGTCGGGCGCGTCGGAGCGCAGCGCGCCCCGCAGATCCGTCTCCTCCTGGGCGAACAGGCACGTACGCACCTGTCCGTCGGCGGTCAGCCGGGTGCGGTCGCAGGCCTGGCAGAACGGGCGGGTGACGGACGCGATCACGCCCACACGGTGCGGACCGCCGTCGACGACCCAGCGCTCGGCGGGCGCCGAGCCCCGTACGGAGTCGTCCTCCTCGGTCAGCGCGAAACGCGTACGCAGCGAGTCGAGGATGTCACCCGCCGTGATCATGTCGTCGCGCTTCCAGCCGTGTTGGGCGTCGAGCGGCATCTGCTCGATGAAGCGCAGCTCGTAGCCGTGCTCCACGGCCCAGGCCAGCAGATCGGGCGCCTCGTCGCCGTTGACCCCCGGCATCAGGACGGTGTTGACCTTGACCGGGGTCAGCCCGGCGTCATGGGCCGCGCGGAGCCCGTCCAGCACGTCCTGGTGCCGGTCGCGGCGGGTGAGGGTCTTGAAGACATCGGGGCGCAGTGTGTCGAGGGAGACATTGACCCGGTCGAGACCGGCCTCCCGCAGTGCGGCGGCCGTCCGCTTGAGCCCGATGCCATTGGTGGTCAGCGACATCCGGGGGCGCGGCTCCAGGGCCGCGCACCGCTCCACGATCCCGACGAGACCGGGCCGGAGCAGCGGCTCACCGCCGGTGAAGCGGACTTCCGTGATACCCAGCCGCGTCACGGCTATACGGATCAGCCGGACGATCTCGTCGTCGCTGAGCAGATCCGATTTGGTGAGCCACTGAAGCCCCTCTTCGGGCATGCAGTACGCGCACCGGAGATTGCACCGGTCAGTGAGCGAAACACGCAGGTCAGTAGCGATGCGACCAAAGGTGTCGACAAGCACTCCGGGCCACCTCCCTGATCGGATCCGACATGTTGAGCCTACGTCAGGCGGCTGACATCACCAGGGCCCGTACTGACGAGGAGCGGCAAGGCCGCATCGTAGGACTCTACGATGCGGCCTTGAATCTGTATACCGTCTACAGAATTCAGCGTGCTCAGTGCTCTCAGTGCGCTCCCGTACCGGTGAGGGACTTGACCTCCAGCTCGGCGTACTTGCCCTTGTCCGGCTCCTCCTTCGACAGCACGGTGCCCAGCCAGCCGAGCAGGAAGCCCAGCGGGATCGAGATCAGCCCCGGGTTCTCCAGCGGGAAGAAGTGGAAGTCGACACCCGGGAACATCGAGGTCGGCTTGCCCGAGACGACCGGTGAGAACAGCACCAGCAGCACGGACGAGGCCAGACCGCCGTAGATCGACCACAGGGCACCCTGAGTGGTGAACCGCTTCCAGAACAGGCTGTAGAGGATCGTCGGCAGATTGGCCGAGGCGGCGACGGCGAAGGCGAGCGCGACCAGTCCGGCCACGTTCAGATCGCGGGCGAGGGCGCCGAGCGCGATCGAGACGATGCCGATGGCGACGGTCGCCCAGCGGGCCGCGCGGACCTCCTCCTTCTCGGTGGCCTCTCCCTTGCGGATGACGTTGGCGTAGATGTCGTGCGCGAACGACGACGAGGACGCCAGGGTCAGGCCCGCGACGACCGCGAGGATGGTGGCGAAGGCGACCGCGGAGATCACGGCGAGCAGGATCGCGCCCCCGGTCGAGTCGGCGCCGCCGCCGATCTCCAGGGCGGCCAGCGGAGCCGCCGTATTGCCCGCCTTGTTGGAGGCGGTGATGTCGTCGGGCTTGAGCAGGGCGGCGGCGCCGAAGCCGAGCACGATGGTCATCAGGTAGAAGGCGCCGATGATGCCGATGGCCCAGATGACCGACTTGCGCGCGGCCTTGGCGGTGGGCACCGTGTAGAAGCGGATCAGGATGTGCGGCAGTCCCGCCGTACCGAGGACGAGCGCGATGCCCAGCGAGATGAAGTCCAGCTTCGAGGTCGCGGTGGCGCCGTACTTGAGGCCGGGTTCCAGGAAGGCCGCGCCCTTGCCGCTGTTGCTCGCCGCCGTGCCCAGCAGGTCGGAGAGGTTGAAACTGAACTTCCACAGGATCAGGAAGGTGATCAGCAGTGTGCCCGCGATGAGCAGCACGGCCTTGACCATCTGGACCCAGGTGGTGCCCTTCATCCCGCCGATCGTGACGTACACGATCATCAGCAGACCGACCAGCGCGACGATCGCGATCTTCCCGGCGTCACTGGTGATACCGAGCAGCAGGGAGACCAGCACGCCCGCGCCGGCCATCTGCGCCAGCAGATAGAAGATCGAGACCACGATGGTGGAGGTGCCCGCGGCGGTACGGACGGGACGCTGGCGCATGCGGTACGCGAGGACGTCACCCATCGTGTACCGGCCGGAGTTGCGCAGCGGCTCGGCGACGAGCAGCAGCGCGACCAGCCAGGCGACCAGGAACCCGATGGAGTAGAGGAAGCCGTCGTATCCGAAGAGCGCGATGGCGCCCGCGATACCGAGGAAGGACGCGGCCGACATGTAGTCGCCGGAGACCGCGAGACCGTTCTGGAAGCCGGTGAACTGCCGGCCGCCCGCATAGAAGTCCGACGCGTTCTTGGTCTGGCGGCCGGCCCAGACCGTGATGACGAGGGTCGCCACGACGAAGAGGCCGAAGAGCGTGATGATCAGCGGCCGGTGCTCGCTGGCGTCCGCGGCGGCGGCGAGCTGCTGGACCGGGTGACTCATGACTGACAGCGACTGGCTCACGCGTCCGCCTCCATCCGGGACTTGATGACGTCCGCCTTCGGGTCGAGCCGGCGCGACGCGTGCCGCGCGTAGAGCCAGGCGATGAGGAACGTGGTGACGAACTGCGCGAGGCCGAGGATCAGGGCCACGTTGATGTTGCCGAAGACCTTGGTGCCCATGAAGCCGCCCGCGTAGTTGGACAGCAGGACGTACAGCAGGTACCAGGCGATGAACGCGACGGTCAGCGGGAAGGCGAAGGAGCGGTACGTACGGCGCAGTTCGCCGAATTCCGCGCTCTCCTGCACCTCGACGAACTGGGCCGTCGTGGGCTGCGCAGTCGTGGGCTGCGCCGTCGTGGACCGGTCCGGCGTTGACTGGGCGGGGCTGGTGTCCGTACCGCCCGCGGGCGGCGGTGCATCGGAAGCCACGGAATCTCCTCGTGACGCGGGTGCGGTGGGGTGGGTCATCAGGGAAAACCTCACAGGGGGTGCGGATGTGCTGGTCCCCCTGACAACGGCACGGAAGGCGTGGCGACGCGGTTCAACACCGGCCTTTTTCTTCCAGTTTCTTCCAAAAATGATTCGGGAAGTGATTGATGACCGGGGATGATCAGCGATAACTTCACTGGTCATGTACCCGTCCACGCGCACGCCTGCGCGGGGACGGTTCTTTCACGGATGATGTGGAGAACCCATGGCTCATCTGGGATCCAGACGGCGGCGCGCGCTCGCTCTGCCCGCAGGTCTGGCGCTCACCGTCTCGCTCGGCTTCCTGCCGACCGGTACGGCCACGGCCGCGACGGCGGCGGGCAGCGTCCCCGCGGTCGCGACGGACGGCCCGAAGCTGTCGTACGTCGTCAACACCCGCGGTGGACGTTCCACCGTCGCGTCGATCAAGAAGGCGATCGGCGAGGCGGGCGGCACGATAGTGACCTCCTACGACCAGATAGGCGTCATAGTCGTCACCTCGCAGAACCCCGGGTTCGCGAGGACCGTCCGCAAGGTCAGGGGCGTCGACTCGGCCGGTTCCACCCGCACCGCGCCGATGGCCGCGCAGTCCACGACGGACATCGGCGCCCCGCAGGTGCTGTCCGCCGAGGAGGTCGCCGCCGCCACGGCGAAGGCGAAGGCGAACAAGGCCGCCGACCAGGACCCGCTGGAGCCGTTGCAGTGGGACCTGCCCGCCATCAAGGCGGACAAGGCGCACGAGAAGACGCTCGGCAGCAGGAACGTCACGGTCGCCGTCATCGACACGGGTGTCGACGACACCCACCCGGACATCGCGCCGAACTTCGACCGCGCGGCCTCGGTCAACTGTGTCGGCGGCAAGCCGGACACGACCGAGGGCGCCTGGCGGCCGGGCACGGGCGAGAGCCCGCACGGCACGCATGTCGCCGGTGAGATAGCCGCGGCCAAGAACGGTGTCGGCGTCACCGGTGTCGCGCCGGGCGTGAAGGTCTCCGGCATAAAGGTGTCCACGCCGGCCGGCTTCTTCTACACCGAGGCCGTCGTCTGCGGCTTCGTATGGGCCGCCGAGCACGGCGTCGATGTGACGAACAACAGCTATTACACCGACCCGTGGTACTTCAACTGCAAGAACGACCCCGACCAGAAGGCTCTGGTCGAGGCGGTCTCGCGGGCCACGCGGTACGCGGAGAAGAAGGGCGCGGTCAACGTCGCCGCGGCGGGCAACGAGAACTACGACCTCGCGTCCGACTCGATCACCGACCCGTCCAGCCCGAACGACACCACTCCGGGCGACCGGGTCATCGACCCGTCCGAGTGCCTCGACATCCCCACCCAGCTGCCGGGTGTGGTGACCGTCTCGTCCACCGGCGCCAAGGGTCTGAAGTCCTCGTTCTCCAACTACGGTCTCGGTGTTGTCGACATCGCGGCCCCGGGCGGCGACTCCACGCGCTACCAGACCCCGGCCCCGCCGGCGGTCAGCGGTCTGATCCTCGGCCCGCTGCCGGGCGGCAACTACGGCTACATGGCCGGTACGTCGATGGCCTCCCCGCATGTCGCGGGCGTCGCGGCGCTGCTGAAGTCGACCCACCCGCACGCCTCGCCGTCGGCGATCAAGGCGCTCCTGTCGGTCCAGGCCGATGACACCGCCTGCCCGGCGCCGTACGACATCGACGGTGACGGAGAGGCCGACGCCGTCTGCGAGGGCGGCAAGGGCTACAACAGCTTCTACGGGGCGGGTCTTGTCGACGCCCTGGCGGCGGTGCGCAAGTAAGCACCTGGGCGCCACTGGGTGCCCTGAGCACCAATAGCCGTACCAAACGCGGGCCGTCCTCCGGGGCGGCCCGCGTTCGTGCGCCGTACGACTCTGTGCGGAGAATGCGGCCGTCCGCGATGGAAACCCCGCCGTCCGGTCGGCATAGCAGAGACCGCCGTCGGCCCCGGCACCGCCCCCGATACCGCCGTTCCCCCACCACCGTAAGGGGCTTGACGGAACGATGGCTCGGAACCCGGCATCGGCCGGTCCCGGCCGACCGGGCTGCCGGACTGTCAGTCGCGGCCCGTATTCTTTGTGACCATGCTCGACGACCATACGACTACAGCGACATGGCCGACCGCCTACCCCGAGGGGTACGCGGTCGTCGACGTCGAGACCACCGGACTCGCCCGCGACGACCGGATAGTGTCCGCTGCCGTCTATCGCCTGGACGCCCGGGGCAATGTCGAGGACCACTGGTACACGCTCGTCAATCCGGAGCGCGACCCGGGGCCCGTGTGGATCCATGGGCTGACGAGCGACGTCCTGGAGGGCGCCCCGCTCTTTCCCGAGGTCGCCGGTGAGCTGGCCGCGCGGCTCGACGGGCGGGTGCTCGTCGCGCACAACGCGATCTTCGACTGGTCGATGATCGCCAGGGAGTACGCGCGCGCGGAGCGGACCGCGCCCACCCGGCAGCGGCTGTGCACCATCGCGCTCTCCAAGGAGTTGGGCCTGCCGCTGCCCAACCACAAGCTGGAATCGCTCGCCGCGCACTTCGGCGTCGTACAGCGGCGCGCGCACCACGCGCTCGACGACGCGCGGGTGCTGGCCGAGGCGTTCCGCCCGAGTCTGCACGCCGCGGCCAGGGACGGCGTACGGCTGCCGCTGCTGGAGTGCCGGCCGCTCACGGAGTGGTCGGACGCCCCGGCGCTGCCCCGGGTCGGCTATCAGTCCTCGTACCGGCAGACGAGCTGGCGGCCCTCGCGCAAGCGGCCCGCGTGCCCGTATCCGAACCCGGGCAAGTATGTGCCGGGCGAGCGGCTGGTGCAGGGGATGCGGGTGGCGTTCTCCGGCGACACCTCCGTCGACCGCGAGCTGCTGGAGGACCGGGCCGTGGAGGCGGGGCTGCATGTCGCGACGAGCCTGTCCCGGCTGACCAGCCTGCTGGTGACCAACGACCCGGGATCCTCGACGTCCAAGACGGTCAAAGCGGCGTCGTACGGAACGCCGGTCATCGACGAGGCCGCGTTCACCCAGCTGCTGCGGGACGTGGCCCCGGCGCCCGGTGCGTCCGTACCGGCACCCGCGTCCCCCGCCCCGTCCGTTCCGTCCGTCCAGTCCCTTCCGTCCGTCCCGGCGTCCACCTCCGTCCGCGCCGCCACCCCCGCGGACGGGTGATGGGCGCGGGACGCGCCGGGGGGCCGCTCGCGTACCACCCCCGGCCCGAGCGCGGCTCCCTCTCCCAGGACCTTCCCCGTCACGTCTCCCAGGACCGTCCCCGTCACGTCCCGCCACCCCCCGTCAGATCCGCCGGGACCCGCCGGGTACCGTCGAAGGCGTGTACCGCTTCCTGTTGTCCCGGCAGTGGGTGATCCTCACCCTCCTCGCCCTCGCCCTCATCCCCGCGATGATCGAGCTGGGTTTCTGGCAGTACCACCGCCATGAGAACAAGGTCGCCCAGAACTCCCTGATCTCGGGCAACCTCTCGGCGAAGCCCGTCCCGGTCACGGATCTGACGTCCCCCGGGCACACCGTCCCGCGCGCCGACTACTGGCGCCGTGTCACCGCCACCGGCACGTTCGACACCGCGCACGAGGTTGTCGTACGCCGTAGGACCTCCATCGACGACCGGGTCGGCTTCCACGTTCTGACCCCCCTCGTCCTGAAGGACGGCCGCGCGCTCATCGTGAACCGCGGCTGGATCCCCTTCGGCGACGACCAGCGGTCCTTCCCCAGCATCCCGGCGGCGCCCAAGGGCGAGGTCACCATCACCGGCCGGCTGAAGGCGGACGAGACGTCGGCGGCCAGCGGTATCAAGGATCTGCGGGATCTGCCGCCCCGCCAGGTCATGCTGATCAACAGCGCGCAGCAGCGGGAAGAGCTGGGCCGTACCGTCCTCGGCGGCTATGTCGAGCAGATCTCGCCCGTACCGGCCGGTGGCAGTCCCGAGCAGATCCCGAGCCCCGACGACAGCTCGATCGGCCCCCATATGGCGTACGCGGTCCAGTGGTGGCTGTTCGTCGCCGCCGTGCCCGTCGGCTGGGTGGTTCTCGTACGCCGTGAGCTCCGCGACCGCGCGGCGGCGAAGGCCGAGCAGAACGCCGCCGACGCGGAATCCGCGCAGGAACCCGCGGCCGTCTGACACCACTGCTTAACGCCCGCGCCGTACGGGAACAGCCCTGGCGTGACCCAACGCATCGAGGACTACGCACTTATCGGCGATCTCCAGACCGCCGCCCTGGTCGGCCGGAACGGCTCCATCGACTGGCTGTGCCTTCCTCGCTTCGACTCGGCGGCCTGCTTCGCCGCGCTGCTCGGGGGCGAGGAGAACGGCCACTGGCGGCTCGCCCCCACCGACGGGCGCGAGTGCACGCGGCGCGCCTACGTGGGTGACTCGCTGGTGCTGGAATCCGTGTGGGAGACCCGTACCGGCACCGTCAAGGTCATCGACTTCATGCCGCAGCGCGACAGGGCCCCCGAGATCATGCGGATCGTGGAGGGCGTCAGCGGTTCGGTCGACATGAGTGCCACGATGCGGCTGCGCTTCGACTTCGGCTCGGTGGTGCCCTGGATGCGGCGGGCGGGGGACCACCGGGTGGCGGTCGCGGGCCCGGACTCCGTCTGGCTGCGCAGTGAGCCCCCGGTCAAGACCTGGGGTCAGCACTACAGCACGCGGTCGTCGTTCACCATCGGCGCGGGCGAGAAGGTGGCCTTCGTCCTCACCTGGCACCCCTCGCACAAGCCGCGCCCGCGACGCGTCGATCCGCACAGGGCGCTGGCGCGCAGTCTGGAGGACTGGAAGAGCTGGGCGGAGCGCTGCCGCTACCAGGGTCCGCACCGCGCGGCCGTCATGCGCTCGCTCATCACGCTCAAGGCGCTCACGTACGGCCCGACCGGCGGGATCGTCGCCGCACCCACCACCTCCCTGCCGGAGGATCCGGGCGGCGTACGGAACTGGGACTACCGCTACTGCTGGCTGCGTGACTCCACGCTGGTGCTGCAGGCGCTGCTGTCGGCCGGCTATCTGGAGGAGGCGGCGGCCTGGCGCGACTGGCTGCTGCGCGCGGTCGCGGGCGATCCGGCCGATCTCCAGATCATGTACGGACTCGGCGGCGAGCGCCGGCTGCCGGAGACCGAACTGCCGTGGCTGCGGGGGTACGCGGGCTCGGCGCCGGTCCGTACCGGCAACAACGCGGTCGACCAGCTCCAGCTCGATGTGTACGGCGAGGTGATGGACTCGCTCAATGTGGCACGGACGGCGGGTCTCCCCGCGCAGCCGCACGCCTGGAACATCCAGCTCAGCCTGCTGGGCTTCCTGGAGTCGAAGTGGCGCGAGCCGGACGAGGGCCTGTGGGAGGTGCGCGGGCCGCGCCAGCACTTCGTGCACTCCAAGGTGATGGCGTGGGTCGCCGCCGACCGTGCCGTGAAGACGCTGGAGGACAATCCGGCGCTCAGGGGGGACGTCGGGCGCTGGCGCGCGATGCGGGACGAGGTGCACCGGGAGGTGTGCGAACGGGGTTACGACCCGGAGCGCAACACCTTCACGCAGTCGTTCGGCTCCGCCGAGCTGGACGCGGCGACGCTGCTGATCCCCCGGGTCGGCTTTCTGCCGCCGGACGATCCACGGGTCATCGGCACGGTCGACGCGGTACGGGCCGAGCTGGGGCACGGGGGTTTCCTGCGGCGCTACAGCACGACGGGGCCCTCGGTGGACGGGCTGCCCGGCGGTGAGGGAACGTTCCTGGTCTGCTCGTTCTGGCTGGCCGACGCGCTCCACATGACGGGGCGTACGGAGGAGGCGAGGGAGCTGTTCGAGCGGCTGCTCGCACTGCGCAACGACGTCGGGCTGCTGGCGGAGGAGTACGACCCGGTGGCGCGGCGGCAACTCGGCAACTATCCGCAGGCGTTCAGCCATATCGGGCTGGTGGTCACCGCGTTGACCCTCACCGGGGTCGACACGGCAGGATAGGACCATGGATCTTGGACTGAAGGACCGCGTATACGTTGTCACCGGTGGATCGCGGGGGCTGGGCCGCGCGGCGGCGGAAGCGCTGGCCGCGGACGGGGCGAAGGTCGTCATCTCGGGCCGCGACGAGGTGCGCGTCGCCGAGGCGGCCGCGGAGATCGGCCCCGGCGCGTACGGGCTGGCCGCCGACAACGCCGATCCGGCGGTGGCGGCACGTCTGATCGCCACGGCCAAGGAGCGGTTCGGCCGCTTCGACGGCGTCCTGATCAGTGTCGGCGGCCCGGCGCCGGGGTTCACCGCGGACAACACGGACGAGCAGTGGCAGACCGCGTTCGAGTCCGTCTTCCTGGGCGCGGTACGAATCGCCCGCGAGGCGGCGGCCGAGCTGGGCGAGGGCGGTGTGATCGGGCTCGTGCTCTCCTCGTCGGTCCACGAGCCGGTCCAGGGCCTCACCATCTCCAACGGCCTGCGGCCGGGCCTGGCCGGCTTCGCGAAGTCCCTCGCGAACGAGGTCGGCCCGCGCGGGATCCGGGTACTTGGCCTGCTGCCGTCCCGTATCGACACGGACCGGGTGCGTGAACTCGACGCGCTGTCGGGCGACGCGGAGGCGGCGCGGGCGGCGAACGAGTCCCGGATTCCGCTGCGGCGGTACGGGAGGCCGGAGGAGTTCGGGATGACCGCGGCGTTCTTGCTGTCGCCGGCCGCGTCGTATCTGACGGGGGTGATGGTGCCGGTGGATGGCGGGGTGCGGCGGGGTTTCTAGGGCGGCGGCCGGGGGGGTGTCGACCGCTGCGCGGGGCGTTTCCCCACCCCGCCCCTTCCCGAAACCGGGGCTGCGCCCCGGACCCGCTGCCCGGCGTTGCCGTGGCAGCCCGGTACGACCGCCGTCGCCGGGCGAGCCCGACGCGGGCCCGGCCCCGTGGGCGCAGCCCCGAGGCCGCCGGCGGAGAGCCGGAGCACCGGCCGCAAGCACCCCGGGGCCCGGTACGGGGGCCCGGTACGGAGGCCCGGGGCGGAGCCCCGGTTTCGGGAAGGGGCGGGGTAGGGGAACGCCCCGCACAGCAGAACGGCACACCTCGGCCGCAGGCCAGCACCCCGCCCGAAGCGGAACCCCGGCCGCAAGCACCCCGGGGCCCGGGGGCGGAGCCCCGGTTTCGGGAAGGGGCGGGGTGGGGAAACGCCCCGCGCGGCGGGCCAAGCCGTACGCGGTCAGCTCACCCTCTCCGCCCCATGCCTCACCGCCCGCAACCGCACCTCCGCCCGCAGCTCCCCCAGCCCCGCCGACCTCCGCGCATGCTCCAGCGCCTCCGCCGTCAGCAGGTTCAGCGTCTCGCCCGGTGCCGCGTGGGGCTCCAGGAGGAGGCGTACGCGGGCGGCAGGGGCGGTGCGGCGGCCCGTGAGGCGTACGCGGGCGCGGGCCACGCCGTCCAGGGACTCCGCGTCGTCCTCCACCGCGCTCTCCAGCGCCCGCGCGCGTAGCAACGCGCCCTCGCCGTCGCCGCTGTCGACCAGTATCTCCGCCATCCGGGCCCGGCGCAGCTGGGCGAAGAACCACCACAGGGCCAGCACGACCAGCACCGCCAGGACAGCGATGACGACCGGCCACCACCAGCCCTGATCGCGCCAGCGCTCGCGGGCGGCACGGCTCAGCAGCACATCGCGCTGCCCGCTGTAGGGCCACCAGGACGGCACGGCCCAGTCCAGTCCGCGCGCCAGCACCGCGCCGCCCGCGCAGAGCAGCGCCAGCCCGAGCAGAGCCAGCAGTACGCGGTTGACGACCCGGATCATCCCGTCACCTCACCTCTTCTTGACGGGCCTGCGGACACGCATCCTCAGCGCGGGCGCCCGGTCGAGGCCCAGTTCGCGGATGCCGGCGCTGAGCACCCTGTCCAAGTCGTCCCGTACGTCTCCGAGTTCGCGGAAGTGGGAGAGGGCCCGCACCTTCACCTTCGAACGGCTCATCCGTACCCGCGCGGACCGCACGCCCGAGACCTCCATGGCCCGGTCGCGCAGCGTCAGCGCGGCGGCGTCGCGGTCGATGCCGGCCCGTACCAGCGGGGATTGGCGCCGCATGGGCAGCAGTCCGCGCAGGCCGGGGGTGAGGGCGAGCGCGAGGAGCCACAGTCCGAGCGCCATCGCGACGCCCGCCGCGACCAGCACCCAGGGCTCGTCGAGCGGCTGCCGGGCCAGTTGGACGGCGAGCTCACGGCGCCAGTACATCGCCTGACGGCCCGCCCGTACCGCCGCGATGTCGTACAGCAGCAGTCCCGACGCGCCGAGTACGACCAGCGCGGCCAGCGCCGCGGGGACGCGGCGCGTGGACCAGAAGCGCCCGGCCCGTTCGCCGTTGCCGTCGTCCGACAGCGTGGGCCTGGGCTCGTACGGTGTGGTGGGGTCCCGCGGGTCCCGTTCCCCCACTCCGCCGCCCCGCTCCGTACCCCCGGCTCGCCCCTCGGGCGCGGGTCCGCTCATTGGAGCCTCCCCCGCGCCGCGAGCCGTGCCGGGTCGGGGTGCAGCCGCTCCACCCGTACCACCACCTCCGGCACGTCCATGTCCGCCAACGCCTTCACCCGCTGGGCGACGCGGAGACGTACGGCGCCGCACTGCCGGCCGATGTCGGTCGGATACTCCAGCTCCACACCGATCCGTACGCGCGCGCTGTCGTGGCGCACCGTGACGGTGGCGTGCGGCGCGGAGCCGCCTTCCGGTACGCGGTCCAGCGCCTCCCTGGCCGCCTGTGCGGCGATCTTCGCGACGACCCGGTCGGCGATCGTGGTCGCCCCGCGCTCGCCGGCCGCCACCCGTTCAACGGCCACGCGCGTCACCGCCGCCGGTCGTCGCGGTCGCGACTGCGGAAGAGATCGCCGGGTTCGAGATCGCCGTCCAGGAAGCGCCCGGCCACGAACCCGATCAAACCCAGCGCGGCCACCAGCACAAAGGCTCCGAAGCCGCCGAAGTACCCGGCGAATCCGAGCGCCATACCGGCCAACAGGCCGACCACCGCCATGCTCATGTGCCGCTCCTCATCCACTCCACTGCCGGTCGCGTACGGTGCGGGACGCGCGTACGGACGTTACTGGAGCCGGGTGTCCGGCTCTTCGTCGTCTTCCTCGTCGGGCAACTTGACGTCGATGACCGCGATGTTGACCTCGACGACCTCCAGTCCCGTCATCCGCTCGACCGCCGAGATGACGTTCTCCCGTACGGCGGCGGCGACTTCGGTGATCGAGACGCCGTAGTCGACGACGATCTCCAGGTCGAGCGCCGTCTGTACCTCTCCGACCTCGGCCTTCACGCCCCGGCTGACGGACTTGGCGCTGCCGGGGACCCGGTCGCGCACGGCGCCGAAGGTACGGGACATCCCGCTGCCCAAGGCGTGCACACCGAGGACGTCGCGGGCCGCGAGGCCGGCGATCTTCTCCACCACGCCGTCGGCGATGGTGGTACGGCCGCGGGAGGCGGGGGGCCCGCCGCCGCGTTTGGTGACGGGGCTGCTTCCCCCTTCGTCGGGCGACGGCTTCCTGCCCGACGGCGCGGACTGGTTACGGGGTGCGGTGTCTGACATCGCCATTCGTTCCTTCCCGGGCGGTGGTGGACTCCGTTCCCCACACTAGGTGCGCTTGCCCCGTCCCGCCCCGTGGATGCGGCAGGCTGGAGGAATGACGACTGCGCACAGCTCCGATGGACTCGGCACCGGCGGATGGACGGCCGCGGTACGGCAACGGCTCGGCCTGGGCAGGCTGCTTCCGCTGGGCGCGGCGCGGGACGGCGCCTGGCTGTCGGAACGCGCGGCGACGGACGAACTGCGCCGGGCCGCGGCGGAGGTGGCGGGTGCCGCGCTCGGCCGGCTGCGGCTTTCCCTGGCCGATCCGGACCGGGCCGGCCGACCCGCCGTGCCGCCGCCGCCCAGCGCGCTGCCGCCCGGTCCGCTGAGGATCGACGGGGAGTTCGCGGCGGGTCCCGATGAGCCGCTGCCCGCCGTGGCGGAGCGACTGCGCGCGGTGCTGTTCACCTGCGCGACTGAGCGTCTTGGGCTACGGGTCGAGGAGGTCGATCTGCGGGTGACGGCCCTGCTCGGTCCGTCCGGAGACGCCGCGGAGGAACGACCGGCCGGGACCGAGGCGCCCGCTGGGCCGAACGGGGAACGGCCCGCCGACGTACGGGCCGCCGCCCCGCAAGGTGAGCCGGAATTGCTGGCGGCAGCGGTGCCGGGCGTCGCGCATCCGACCAGAACGCTGGGCGACGCGGTGGTCACGACTCCGGGACATGTCCGGGTGGAACTGGCGACGGCGGCCGGGCACCGCCCGCTGGTGGTGGCGCGGGCGGTACGGGCGAAGCTCACGGCGGAGCTGCCGGGTGCGCCTTCGGTGGCGGTCCTGGTCACGGCGGTGGGTCAGGACGGCTGAGGCGGCACCGTGCCGAAACCGTAGGACGGCGACATCGACGACGCCCTTTCGGACTTGGAGGCGCGGCCTCTTACTCCTCCAGGCCCGCCAGATCGCGCAGCCGGCGTGCCTGCGCGGCGCGCTCGGCGGCGCGCTGGGTCTCGAAGGTACGACCCGCCGCGCCCTGGAGGAGCGCCTTGGTCTCGATCACCGCGTCCCGAGGCGCGGCCAGCAGCGCGCCCGCCAGATCGCCTACCGCCGCGTCGAGTTCGTCCGCGGGCACGACGAGATTGGCGAGCCCCGTACGCTCCGCTTCCTCGGCCTGTACGAAGCGGCCCGTGGCGCAGATCTCCAACGCGCGGGCGTAGCCGACCAGTCCGACGAGCGGATGGGTGCCGGTGAGGTCGGGGACCAGGCCGAGGCTCGTCTCGCGCATGGCGAACTGCACGTCGGACGCGACGACTCGCAGGTCACAGGCGAGAGCCAGCTGAAAGCCGGCCCCGATCGCATGTCCCTGAACGGCCGCGATCGACACGATGTCGGGGCGGCGCAGCCAGACGAACCCGTCCTGGTACGCGGCGATCGCCGCGTCGAGGTCCTGGTCGCATTCCCGCGCGAGATCCAGGAAGGACGGCTCGCCGTCGAACCCCTCGGGGGTGAACGCCTGCCGGTCGAGCCCCGCGGAGAAGGACTTCCCTTCGCCCCGCAGCACAACGACCCGCACGCTGCCCGGCAGTGACCTTCCGGCTTCCGTCAACGCCCGCCACAGAGCGGGAGACTGAGCGTTGCGCTTCGCCGGATTGTCCAGTGTGACCGTGGCAACCGCGTCCTCGATGGTGAGCCGTACGCCGTCCTTGTCGAGTACTGGTTCGAGCGAAGTCATGGGGCGCCTCCGGTTCGGGCAGTCTTGGAAAACGAGCTAAGTGACTGCACAGTAACCACCTGGGCGATCGTCCGATCGACCCGGGTGGCCACCATCCGAACCGGTGGCCAGGAGGAGTCGCGCTCGGTCGTCAGGCCGATGCGGCCTTCTTGCCTCGCGTCGCTCCGCCGCGTCCCCGCAGCGTGACTCCGGACTCGCTGAGCATCCGGTGGACGAATCCGTAGGAGCGGCCGGTTTCCTCGGCCAGCGCCCGAATGCTCGCACCGTTGTCGTATTTCTTCTTCAGGTCTGCCGCGAGCTTGTCGCGCGCGGCGCCGGTTACCCGGCTGCCCTTCTTCAGAGTCTCGGCCACCCGTGCCTCCTCATGGGAAGTGCGCTCTGGACTTCTCATGATCACCCCTCGCGGGCTTCCTGGCCACCCATTCGGCAAGGTCCGCACGACAAGCTTTACCCGGCTCCAGGGGTGAAACACGACCGGAATCGCGCATTCCCTACGCGATCACCGCCGCCTTTACCCAAAGCTCCCGGCGAAGTGCCAGGTCAGGGCCTTCTCATCGGAGAGGACGCGGATCATGGTGCGATCGGCCCGTTCCGCCGCGCACCACGCCGTGGTACGAGACGCACTCACACAGATGAGGGATCACCACTGAGCCGAAATGATCCATATGGAGTCGATCACGCGCGTGGATCATGTAGCGACAGCTCATCACCGGTCCCCGGCACCCCGCTCACGGAGTGCTCGGGCGGGTCCTCAGGCGGGTAGTCGGGCGGGTACTCAGGCGAGTGCGACCAGATCCGCGTAGTCCGCTCCCCAAAGGTCCTCGACCCCGTCGGGCAGCAGAATGATCCGCTCCGGTTCCAGCGCGTGCACCGCGCCCTCGTCGTGGGTGACCAGGATGACCGCTCCCTTGTACGTGCGGAGCGCGCCAAGGATCTCCTCACGGCTGGCCGGGTCCAGGTTGTTCGTCGGCTCGTCGAGCAGCAGCACATTCGCGGAGGAGACGACCAGGGTGGCCAGCGCCAGCCGGGTCTTCTCGCCACCGGAGAGCACCCCGGCCGGCTTGTCGACATCGTCCCCGGAGAAGAGGAACGAGCCCAGCGTCTTGCGGACCTGGACGAGGTCGAGGTCGGGAGCCGAGGAACGCATGTTCTCCAGGACGGAGCGGTCCGGGTCCAGGGTCTCGTGCTCCTGCGCGTAGTAGCCGAGCTTGAGGCCGTGACCGGGGGTCACCTGTCCGGTGTCCGGCTTCTCGACCCCGGCCAGCAGTCGCAGGAGCGTCGTCTTGCCCGCGCCGTTGAGGCCGAGGATGACGACCCGGGAGCCCTTGTCGATGGCGAGATCGACATCGGTGAAGATCTCCAGGGAGCCGTACGACTTCGACAGTCCCTCGGCGGTCAGCGGGGTCTTGCCACAGGGGGCGGGCTCGGGAAAACGCAGCTTGGCGACCTTGTCGGACTGGCGCACCTCCTCAAGACCGGACAGCAGCCGCTCGGCGCGGCGGGCCATGTTCTGCGCGGCGACGGTCTTGGTGGCCTTGGCGCGCATCTTGTCGGCCTGGGAGTTCAGGGCGGAGGCCTTCTTCTCCGCGTTGGCGCGCTCGCGCTTGCGGCGCTTCTCGTCGGCCTCGCGCTGCTGCTGGTAGAGCTTCCAGCCCATGTTGTAGACGTCGATGTGCGAGCGGTTGGCGTCCAGGTAGAAGACCTTGTTGACGACGGTCTCGACCAGTTCGACATCGTGGGAGATGACGATGAAGCCGCCGCGGTACGTCTTGAGGTAGTCGCGCAGCCAGACGATCGAGTCCGCGTCGAGGTGGTTCGTGGGCTCGTCGAGCAGCAGGGTGTCGGCGTCCGAGAAGAGGATGCGCGCCAGCTCGACGCGGCGGCGCTGACCGCCGGAGAGCGTATGGAGGGGCTGGCCGAGCACCCGGTCGGGCAGCCCGAGCGCGGCGGCGATGGTGGCGGCCTCGGCCTCGGCGGCGTATCCGCCCTTGGTGAGGAACTCCGTCTCCAGGCGCTCGTACTTCCTCATCGCCTTCTCGCGGGTGGCGCCCTGACCGTTCGCCATCCGGTCCTCGTTCTCGCGCATCTTCTTCAGTACGGAGTCGAGTTCACGCGCGGAGAGGATGCGGTCCCGGGCGAGGACGTCGAGATCGCCGGTGCGCGGGTCCTGCGGCAGATAACCCACCTCGCCGGAGCGGGTGATGGTGCCCGCGGCGGGGACGCCCTCGCCCGCGAGGCACTTGGTGAGCGTGGTCTTGCCGGCTCCGTTGCGGCCGACCAGGCCGATGCGGTCGCCCTTGGCGATACGGAATGAGGCGGACTCGATGAGGACACGGGCGCCGGCGCGCAGCTCTACGCCGGTTGCGGTGATCACGGAAAGACTCCAGGGCGGTATGGACGGCGGAAGAGGGCAGGCGGAGGAGATTCTTCGACGCCGGCTAATGCACAAGGAGAAATGCCATACGAGCCAGTCTAACTGGGCCGCGCAACTGCTTTCTCTGGCCGGTCCCCCGGCGGATCGTCCCAGCCCTTAGTTCGAGACGCCGCTGGGGGGATCGTTCCGGGGAACGTTCGGGCGATCGTTGCCGAGCGGGGTGCGGCCCGGCACGATCCGGCCGAGGTCGTCGACCGCCATGAGCTCGGCGGTCCAGTTCGTGTGTCCGGGGCAGGGCTGGGCGACCAGCAGGATCCCGGCCGTACGGACGTACCGTCCCGGCTCGAAGGCGCAGCCGCGGGCGGCGGGCAGCACCCAGCGCAGGTCGCCGTCGTCCGCCCGGAAGGTGGCGATGCGCTGCGGGGTGACGACGGCGAGCATGCGCGCCCCGGGTGTGAGGGGCTGGAGGACCCCGGCCGCGCGACCGGATCCCGCGGCCAGCCAGTCGGCGAGACCGGGCAGGGCGCGGTGCCAGCGGACGGCGGAGCCGGTGACGCGCTCGGTGTCGGTGACCAGGCCGTCGCTCCAGAGGGCGAAGGCGTGGCCGGGCCCCGCGGCGAGGGCGAGCGGGCGGCTGCCGGTGCGTTCATGGACCCAGCGGAGCGTGCCCGAGCGCGGGTCGCGCGCCTCGACGCGGGGGCCGGAGGTGCGCAGGACGGGTTCCTGGGCGGAGGGGGGTCCGGGAGCCGCGGTGGTGTGCACGGTGAGGCGGTCGTCGAAGGGGAGGTGCCTCGACTGGTGGGCGGCGGTCACCAGCGGGACGGCCAGTACGGCGGAGAGGCCCGCGAGGAGGAGGCGGGTGCGGCGTCGTTGGCTGTACCGGGAACGGCCCTGCCCGCCGGACCGGGGGCCGTGGCGCCGGGAACCGCCGGGCGGGAGGCCGTCGTGCGGTTGATCGCCGTACGAGGAGTCGGCGGGCGCGGAATCGGCGAGCGGGGAGTCGGCGGGCGCGGAATCGGCGAGCGGGGAATCGGCGTCGTCGTGGGGACCGCCGCTCTCTCTGGCGCCCGGCAGCAGGTCCGGCGCCGTGGTCGTCGGCAGAGCCGTCACTGTTCTCCCTCGGTACCACTGGTGGGCCACTGGTCGCGATCAGGCGCGAGCGTAGTCACGGGCCGCGCGGGCGGGGCGGGGGCGCTCCGCGACACGGCGGGCGCGCCCGGGCACATCCCCCGTTCGGCCTCGGATGCGGGCCGGGCGGGGCCTGCGGGCTCGACGGCCGATTGTCAGTGGCCGGTGCGAGACTGAGATCCGTGTCACATTCGAGCCCGCGAAGGGGTGAGCCGCATGACCGGAGTACCGAGTACCGGAGTACCGAGCACGGAAGCACCGAGCATCTGCCCGACCATCCTGTACAAGGACGCGAAGGCGGCCATCAGGACGCTGACGGATGCCTTCGGGTTCACCGAGCTGAGGGTGTACGAGGGCGCGGACGGCGAGGTGCTGCACGCCGAGCTGGCCTCCGGCGGCGGCGTGGTGATGCTGGGCTCGAAGGGCCGGGCGGGCGTCTTCGCCAGGGCGATGGGCGACGCGGGCCCGGCGGGCGTCTATGTGGTCGTCGAGGACGTCGACGCGCACCACGCGCGGGCGGTGGAGCACGGCGTCGAGATCCTGATGGCGCCCACGGACCAGGACTACGGCTCGCGGGACTACATGGCCCGCGATGCCGAGGGAAACATATGGAGCTTCGGGACGTACGCGCCGGGCGCGGGCGGCTGAGGCTGAGGCGCGGCGGACCCCGGTCCCGGGCGGCCGGGGCAGGGCCGGCGGGACCGGTCCCTGCCTCCGTGGCCCGGCGCGCGACCGGCCGGGTCAGGCTCCTCCGGTGTGCACCTGGAAGGCCGCCCGGCGGACCGCCTTGGCGAAGGCGGGATCCGGATGCGCGGCGGCGAGGGCGACCAGCACCTGGACGGTTCGGGGGTGGCCGACGGCCCGGATCTCGTCGAGCAGCGTGGGCACATTGCCCTGCACGGCGGAGTCCAGGTGACGGACCAGCAGATCGCTCTCGCCGTGGTCGGCGACGGCCGCCGCGGTGTCGACCCAGAGCCAGGTGGACTCCTCCCGGGTAAGGACCTCGGCGGCGTCCTCCGGGTCGGCGCCCTCGTACTCCGCCAGCCAGAGCAGGGCGTAGGGGCGCAGCGAGGAGTCCGTCGCCGCGGCCCGTACCTCACCCTCGGCGGGGGCGCCGACGACGCGCAGCGCCTCGAAGGCGAGCCCGCGCAGCAGCGCGTCCTCTCCCCGGGCGACGGCGAGCAGTTCGGTGACCGCGCTGCCGACGGTGCGGGCGGCGAGCCAGGCGCGGTATTCGGCGCGGGCGGGGCCGGGGGTGAGCCGGGCGCAGCCGCGCAGCATGTGCTGGGCGGACTGCTCGATATTGCCCGCGGGGCTCTGGGCGGCGACGCAGATCTGCTCCAGCTTGACCCAGACCGCCCAGTTGCCGAGCGGGGTGAGGGTGGCCTGGCCCTTGCCCAGGGTCAGCGCGCCCACGGCGGCGAGCCCTTCCAGGGCCCAGTCGAGGAGCGGGGGCAGGAGGTCGCCGGCGGGCGGCTCGGGCGCCGGGGGCTCGACGGGGGCGGGCTGCGGGCCGTAGGGCACCTCGCAGCGCTCCTCGTGGAGCTCGGCGACCCGCTGCTGGAGGAGATCGAGCAGGGACGGTACGAGCACGGGCCCGGCGGAGAGCTGGAGGAGGGAGAGCACCTGGGGGACGGCCTCGACGACCTCGGCGACCGTGGAGGCGGCGACATCCTCGGGGGCCGGGTGCACGAGCGACCAGGCGTCGAAGAGGGCCACCCAGCCGCGCTGGACGGCGCTGTCGTCGCGGTCCCAGGCCTGGAGCCGCCAGCCGGGCCGTACGGCGGTGCCGTGCAGCTCGACGAGTCCGGCCAGCCGGGCGCGGTCCCAGCCCGCGCGTACCCGCTCGGGCGTCAACTCCAGTGCGGTGGCGGCCCGTTCCGCTGTCGCCGCGTCGAGCGGACCCGCGCCGGGGTCCCGGTCGCCGGCCGCCCAGCGGGCGACCCGTACCGCGTCGGCGAGGACCGCTCTCGCCTGACGGGCCAGCTCCGCCGGGGGCGGAGTGCCCTCGGGCGGCCGGGGTGCGGGCCGGCTGCGCCCGTCGGTCACAGCCCGTCGGGCCGTGGTCAACGGCCGCGGGCGGACGAGTCGGAGTCTGGAGTTGCGCGCCAATTGCTCATCAGGCTTTCGGGACGTCACGGGGGCAGTCTTCCCGGTGACCGCCCGAAAGCCCAAACGGAACCTGTTCTGGCGGTACGGGAAGGGCGGAAGGGGCCTTTTACCCGGGGGTGCCGCAGGGCACACAAGGGAAGGAAGATGCCTGTTGGCACGGTACGGGACGGATGGTGCGGCGCTCCGTGACGGGTGGACGCGACGGGCCGCAAGGTGCGCGAAGGAAGCGAAGCGGAGCGCCGGGCGCCGGACCGGATTCCACCGCGGCGGCGCATGCCGGACACATCCGTCAGACACCTGTAAGGCACCCCTGCGGCGCACGCCGTGCCAGGCGCTACATCAGGGGGGTGAGGAAGCGGCGAAGCGCCTCTTCGTAGCCGGTCGGATCCGCGTTCCACATGGCGCCGTGCGGAGCGTGCGCGACGGCGTGCAGGCTGATCAGACCGGAGCGGTGGGTGGCGAGTTCGCGGGAGGGGTTCCAGGACGCGAGGGTGTCGTCGGGGCCGTGGAAGATCAGCGTCGGGATGTTCAGGTTGCCGGGGTCGGCGGCCCGGCGCAGCCGGTCGCCGTCGAGACCGGCCCTGTCCTGGGCCGACCGGACCGCGAGGGGCAGCAGTGGCGCGGGGACACGGCGGGCGGTGGCCAGCGCCCGCAGGGTGGCCTCCGAGTCCAGCACCGGCGAGTCGAGCACCAGCCCGGCGATCCGGGCGCGGAGCGCGGAGCCGGCCGCCGCGCCCAGGGCCATCGAGGCGCCGGTGGACCAGCCGTGCAGCACCACGCGCTCGGCGCCGTACCGCACCGCGTAGCGGATCGCCGCGTCGAGGTCGCGCCATTCGGACTCGCCGAGGTGGCCGAGGCCGTCCGGGGAGCGGGGTGCCCCGGGATCGCCGCGGTAGGCGAGGTCGAGTACCGGAAGTTCCTGTTCCGCCAGGAACTCCATGATGTTCATGGGGTGCTCGCGGGTGGTGCCGAGGCCATGTGCGGTGATCACCCAGGTGTCGCGCACTCCGGGCACGAACCAGGCGGGCAGAGGGCCGAGTTCGCCCGGGATCGTCACGTCCTTGTGGTCGAGGCCGAGCGCGGAGGTGGGATCGCCGCTGTGGACCTGCGGGGTGAGGCGTACGCGGGCGCCGGGGACGAGCGAGCCGTGACTGACGCGCTCCAGTCGGCGCACCACGGTGTCCGCGGCGTGTTCCACATCGTCGAGAACGGGCCCGACGACGGCGTGGACGCCGGGGCCCTCGATCCCGTACGTACCGGGGCGCAGGGAGGCGAGACAGCGGGTCAGCGTGATCTGTCCGGCGGCCGTGGCGTGCACGGTGAGCCGGGGGTCGCCCGGCAGCGGACGGCCCGGGGGCGTCTTGAGCGCGGCGTCGCCGGCGTACCGGCCGACCGCGAACGCGGCCGCGCCGACGCCGATCAGTGTCGAGACGGCCGCTGCCGTCGCTTTGGCGGGGCGCACGTTCCCAGTGTGGTCACCCCTGCCGGGCCCGGCCAGCCGGCGGCGTCCGTCGGAGTGCCGGGTCCTTGCCGAACGCCCCGCCGAAAGCGCTGGTCAGCGTCGTTGCCCGTACCCCTTCAGCCGCTGTCCGACCTCGTCGAGCTGGGCCTCGGTCAGCAGCGTGGGGGTACGGCCGGGCAGCGAGCTCGCGGTGAGCCAGAGCCGGCACATCCACTCCAGCTGGGCCGTGCGGTCGTAGGCCTGGGCGAGGCTGTCGCCGTAGGCGACCGTGCCGTGGTTCTGGAGCAGACAGGCGTTCCGGTCGCGCAGGGCGTGGAGCATATGGGCGGCCAGTTCGTCCGAGCCGTACAGCGCGTAGGGCGCGACCCGGACCGCGCCGCCGTGTGCCGCCGCCATGTAGTGGATCAGGGGCAGTTCGGGGACGAGGGTGGAGACGGCGGTGGCGTGCACCGCGTGGGTGTGGACCAGGGCGGTCGCGGAGGTGTTCCGGTACACCGCGAGGTGCAGCGGCAGCTCGCTCGTAGGGGTGAATTCTCCGAGGACCTGTCGGCCGTCCGGATCGACGCCGACGGTGTCCTCGGAAGTGAGCTGGTCATACGGAACTCCGCTCGGCGTGACGAGGATCAGGTCGCCGATCCGCACCGACACATTGCCGGATGTGCCGACGACAAGCCCTTCATCTGCTGTTCTCCGGGCGGTGGTGATGAGTTCACGCCAGGCCCCGGCTATCGCGTCCCGGCTCTGCTGATCAGTCATAAGAGAATCCTGTCAGGCGGATACGGCGGGGCGCAGGGCGCTCCGTCAGAACGGGCGGGCGATTTCTCCACACATGGGGACACCGCAAAGACGAGCCCAGTTCATCTTCCGTTCACTCGGACTCCCTACGTTCACCGAGGCCACTGACGTCAAAAGATTGCCTGGGTCCTGGGTCAATGGAACACATCACGCTGCTGCTCGCGATCGTGATCGTGACGGCTCTCGTGTTCGATTTCACGAACGGCTTCCACGACACCGCGAACGCGATGGCGACGACCATCTCGACCGGGGCCCTCAAGCCCAAGGTCGCGGTGGGCATGTCCGCCGTCCTGAATCTCGTCGGCGCGTTCCTGTCCGTGGAGGTCGCCAAGACGATCTCCGGCGGACTCATCAATGAACAGGGCATCAGAACGGAAGTGATCTTCGCGGCGCTCGTCGGCGCGATCCTGTGGAATCTCTTCACCTGGCTGCTCGGTCTTCCGTCGAGCTCCTCCCACGCACTCTTCGGCGGCCTGATCGGCGCCACCCTGATGTCGGTCGGCACCTCCGGGGTCAACGGCGGCGTCGTCATCACCAAGGTGCTGATCCCCGCGCTCGCCGCGCCGGTCGTCGCCGGTCTCGCGGCGCTGCTCGCGACACGGCTGACGTTCCGCATCGGCCGCGGGACGGACGACAAGGCGACCGCCAAGGGCTACCGCGCCGGGCAGATCGCCTCCGCCGGGCTCGTCTCCCTCGCCCACGGCACCAACGACGCGCAGAAGACCATGGGCGTCATCACCCTCGCGCTGGTCACCGGCGGCGTCCTCGCCCCCGGCTCCAACCCCCCGATGTGGGTCATCGTCTCCGCCGGAGTGGCGATCGCGCTCGGTACGTATCTCGGCGGCTGGCGCATCATCCGCACCATGGGCACCGGCCTCACCGATCTCCGTCCGCAGCAGGGCTTCGCCGCCCAGACCAGTGCCGCGACCGTCATCCTGGCCTCCTCGCACCTGGGCTTCTCGCTCTCCACCACCCAGTCGTGCTCCGGCGCCGTGATGGGCGCGGGCCTCGGCCGCAAGGGCGGTGTGGTGCGCTGGTCGACGGCCACCCGGATGTTCATCGCCTGGGGGCTGACCCTGCCCGCCGCGGGCCTGGTCGCCGCCGGGGCCGAGTTCCTGACGGGCCAGGGCACGTGGGGCATCGCGGTCGTCGCCGTCCTGCTCGTCGCGATCTCCGGGGCGATCTGGCTCGCCTCGCGCCGTCGCCCGGTCGACCACACCAACGTGAACGAGAACGAGAACGAGGCGGTAGCCGACGGCGTCGGGGCCGAGCCCGCGGGCGTCGTCACCACCGCCATGGCGGCCGTCACCCCGCCGCCCACGGCCGGTGCCGCGCAGGAATTGTCGACCACCATCCCGGCCCCGGGCCCCACGGACCCCGCGGGCGAGCCCGCGCGAACCGCCACGGTGTAAGAACCGCCACGGTGTAAGGAAGAGAAACCGCATGAACATCGACTGGGCAGCACTCGGTTCCGTCTTCGGAGTCAGCCTCGTGGCCACCGTCGCCCTCGTGGGCCTGTTCACCCTCGGCATCGTGGGCCTCGCCAAGCAGGAGTCGGCGAGCGCGCGGGGCGCGACCGGCTCCGTGGCGCTGGCCCGCGCGGGCGCGTACACCTGCTTCGCGCTCTGCGTGGCGGCCGTCGCGTACGGGATCTCCCTGATCGTCGCCTGACCGGGCGAGAGGAACGCTCGGACTTCCAGACCCCCGGGCCGGGCCCCCCCCGGGGGGGAAACCCCCCGGGGGGGGGGGCCCGGGCCCGG
>NZ_JBHUBB010000029.1:461-53164 GCF_042789485.1 Streptomyces sp. NPDC056835 | reverse complement strand
TTTTTGTCCGGCTTCTTATTTTTTTAATACTCCTTGGGTGTCTTGTCACCCATGCATGACACCCCCCCGGGGCGCGCCCGGGCCTTTATATCCCCCCCCGGGGCCGGTTCCGCGCTGCCCGTGGGGCGGGCGTGCCGTGTGGGGCTCAGCACACTGTCCCGTCGCTGGTCAGGGATGAGTTGACGGCTGTTTGCGCAGCGTGGTGGACTTCCGGGGCCATTTGGGTCCTGTCCGGTCGGACAGAACCCAGACGGCGGCAGAAGAGGAAGCCGGTGCGAATCCGGCGCGGTCCCGCCACTGTCACTGCGAGCCTCGTCTCCAGGAGCCAGGAACTCTCGCCGCCGCATCACGTCGAGCCGGGGCGCGGACCCTGAGTGAGGACATTTCGCCATGCCTGGCCGCCGTTCGGCCGTCGTGCGCGGCCGGGGTCCGGCCGCCGAGCGTGTTTTCGCCTACGGCGCCGCCGTGGGTCTCCTGGGCGACCAGCTGTTCGGCGATCCGCGCCGGGGCCATCCCGTCGCCGCGTTCGGCCGGGCGGCGACGGCCGTTGAGCGGACACTGTGGCGCGACCACCGAGGCTGGGGCGCGCTGCACACCGCGGTGTGCGCCGGAGGAGCCGCCGGGATCGCGGCGCTGGCCGCCCGGGGCGTACGGGACCGTCGCGCCGCCTCCGTGGCACTGACCGCCGCCGCCACCTGGGCCGTGGTCGGCGGCACTTCACTCGGGCGGGAGGCACGGACCATCGGCGCGGCGCTCACCGCCGGGGACGTCGAACGGGCCAGGGAGCGGCTACCGCGTCTGTGCGGCCGTGACCCGCAGGCGCTGGACGGACAGCGGATCGCACGGGCCGTCGTGGAGTCGGTCGCCGAGAACACCTCCGACGCCGTTGTCGGCGCGCTGGTGTGGGGGGCGGTGGCGGGGGTGCCGGGACTCGCCGGGTTCCGCGCCGTGAACACGCTGGACGCGATGGTGGGTCATCTCTCGCCCCGTTACCGCCGGTTCGGCTGGGCCTCGGCGCGGCTCGACGATGTCGCGGGATGGCCGGGCGCCCGGCTGACCGCCGTACTCGCCGGGGCGCTGGCCGGCGGAGTCGGCGGCGATCCGCGCGCGGCCCTGCGGGCGGTACGGCGGGACGCCCGTAAGCATCCGAGCCCCAACGCGGGCCCGGTGGAGGCGTCGTTCGCCGGCGCGCTGGGCGTACGGCTGGGCGGGACGCTCGCGTACGCCGGACGGGTGGAGCACCGGCCCGTACTGAACGGCGAGGGGCGGCCCGTCGAGGTCGCGGACATCGAGCGGGCCGTACGGCTGTCGCGCCGGGTGACCGGGGCCGCCCTCGCGGTCTGTGTGGCGGGCCGGTTCGGATACGGCGCGATACGCCGTACGACAGGCGCGGGAAAGGGACGTGGATGAGCCGGGGCGGGCGCGCCGGGGGTCTGCTGATAGCCGGCACGACCTCCGACGCGGGCAAGAGCGTGGTCACGGCGGGGATCTGCCGCTGGCTGGTGCGCCGTGGGGTGAAGGTCGCGCCCTTCAAGGGGCAGAACATGTCGCTGAACTCGTTCGTGACACGCGAGGGCGCGGAGATCGGGCGGGCCCAGGCGATGCAGGCCCAGGCGGCCCGGGTCGAGCCGACGGCGCTGATGAACCCGGTCCTGCTGAAGCCCGGCGGTGACCGCAGCAGCCAAGTGGTGCTGATGGGGCGGCCGGTGGGGGAGATGAGCGCCCGGGGTTACTTCGGGGGGGCACGGGGGACGTCCCCCGGCAAGCCACTGCACGGGGGCCGGCGAGAATCTCTCCTCGGGCCCGTCCTGGAGTGTCTGGAGCGGCTGCGCGGCACGTACGACGCCGTGATCTGCGAGGGGGCGGGCAGTCCCGCGGAGATCAATCTGCGCCGTACCGACATCGTGAACATGGCCGTCGCGCGGGCCGCGCGGCTGCCGGTGGTGGTGGTCGGGGACATCGACCGGGGTGGCGTCTTCGCCTCGTTCTTCGGGACGACCGCGCTGCTGTCCCCCGAGGACCAGGAGCTGATCGCGGGCTATCTGGTCAACAAATTCCGGGGCGATGTCTCCCTGCTCGAACCGGGTCTTGAGATGCTGCGCGGGCTCACCGGTCGGTCCACGCTCGGCGTACTGCCGTTCCGGCACGGTCTGGGCATCGACGAGGAGGACGGACTCCGCGTCTCGGCGCGCGGCGCCGTACGTGAGTCGCCCGCGACTCCCCCGTACGGCGAGGACGTGTTGCGGGTCGCGGTCTGCGCCGTACCGCTGATGTCCAACTTCACCGATGTGGACGCGCTGGCGGCGGAGCCCGGCGTCGTCGTGCGCTTCGTGGACCGGCCCGAGGAGCTGGCCGACGCCGATCTCGTGGTGGTGCCCGGCACGCGCGGCACGGTCAAGGCGCTGGCGTGGCTGCGCGAGCGCGGGCTCGCCGACGCGCTCGCCCGGCGGGCCGCCGAGGGGCGTCCCGTGCTGGGGATCTGCGGCGGCTACCAGATCCTGGGCGAACGCATCGACGACGAGGTGGAGTCCCGGGCGGGCACTGTGGCCGGTCTCGGGCTGCTGCCCGTACGGGTGCGGTTCGCCCATGAGAAGACCCTGGCCAGACCGGCGGGCCTGGCCCTCGGTGAGGCGGTGGAGGGGTACGAGATCCATCACGGCGTCGCGGAGGTACGGGGAGGCGACGCCTTTGTCTCCGACGCGGACGGGCGGGCGCTGGACGGCTGCCGGGTGGGGGCCGTCACGGGCACGCACTGGCACGGGGCGCTGGAGAGCGACGCGTTCCGGCGGCGGTTCCTGACGGAGGTGGCGCGGACCGCGGGCCGGCGTTTCGTCCCCGCGCCCGGCACGAGCTTCGGCGCGTTGCGGGAGGAACAGCTCGATCTGCTCGGTGACCTCATCGAGGAGCACGCGGACACGGACGCGCTGATGCGCCTGATCGAGGAGGGCGCGCCCGCGGGGCTGCCCTTCATTCCGCCGGGAGCGCCATGACGACCATCTTCGAAGGAGCGATCAGCATATGAGCACCCCTTTTCCGTTCACCGCCGTGGTGGGAATGGACGATCTGCGGCTCGCCCTGTTGCTCAACGCGGTGAGCCCCGCCGTGGGCGGTGTGCTCGTCCGGGGTGAGAAGGGCACGGCCAAGTCCACGGCCGTACGCGCCCTGTCCGCGCTGCTGCCGGAGGTGCCGGTCGTCGCCGGATGCCGGTTCAGCTGCGATCCCGCCGCGCCCGATCCGCGGTGTCCGGACGGGCCGCACGAGACGGCGCCCGGCGCGTCCAGGGCGGCCCGGATGGTCGAGCTGCCCGTGGGCGCGTCGGAGGACCGGCTCGTCGGCGCGCTGGACATCGAACGGGCGCTGTCCGAGGGCGTGAAGGCCTTCGAGCCCGGTCTGCTCGCCGACGCCCACCGGGGGGTGCTCTACGTCGACGAGGTCAATCTCCTCCATGACCACCTGGTCGACCTGCTGCTGGACGCCGCCGCCATGGGTGCCTCGTACGTCGAGCGTGAGGGCGTCTCCGTACGGCACGCCGCGCGCTTCCTGCTCGTCGGGACGATGAACCCCGAGGAGGGCGAGCTGCGGCCGCAGTTGCTGGACCGCTTCGGGCTGACCGTGGAGGTCGCGGCCTCGCGCGAACCGGAGCTGCGGGTGGAGGTCGTACGGCGGCGGCTGGCGTACGACGACGATCCCGCCGGGTTCGCGGCGCGCTGGGCCGAGGAGGAGACCGCGCTACGGGACCGGATCGTCGCCGCGCGGGCGCTGCTGCCGGAGGTGCGGCTCGGGGACGCTGCGCTGCTCCGGATAGCCGCGACCTGCGCCGCGTTCGAGGTGGACGGGATGCGGGCGGACATCGTGATGGCGCGGACCGCGACGGCGCTGGCCGCGTGGGCGGGGCGTACGGACGTGCTCGCCGAGGACGTACGGCAGGCCGCGCTGCTCGCGCTGCCGCACCGGCGGCGCCGTAACCCCTTCGACGCACCGGGGCTCGACGAGGACAAGCTCGACGACACGCTGGACGAGTTCAAGGGCGACGAGTTCAAGGGCGAGGACGGCGACGGCGGGGACGACGACCCGGGTCCTGACGGGCCCGGCGGTGGCGGTGGCATCCCGCCGCGGTCCGGTCCGGAGGGATCCGGCGGATCCGAGGGCCCCGACACGCCGCCCGAGTCCGGGTCCGGGCCGGACGACACGCCCGTCGGGCACGACCCGGCCGCGCGGGACGACACGCCCGCGGAGGCGGAGCCCGAGCCCCAGGGACAGCCGTGCCGCGCCGGGGCCGGTGAGCGGTCCGCCGTACGGGCCGCCGAGCCGTTCCGTACGAAGACGCTGAGCGTGCCGGGTCTGGGCGAGGGCGCGGCCGGGCGGCGTTCCCGGGCCCGTACCGAGCACGGCAGGACGACCGGGTCCCGGCAGCCCAGGGGCGCGCTCACCAAGCTGCATCTGGCGGCGACCGTACAAGCGGCGGCGCCGCACCAGCGGGCGCGCGGGCGCAGCGGTCCCGGTCTGGTGGTGCGCGCGGACGATCTGCGGCAGGCGACGCGGGAGGGGCGCGAGGGGAATCTCGTGCTGTTCGTGGTCGACGCGTCCGGTTCGATGGCGGCCAGGCGGCGTATGAGCGCGGTGAAGGGCGCGGTGCTCTCGCTGCTGCTCGACGCGTACCAGCGGCGCGACAAGGTCGGTCTGATCACCTTCCGGGGCAAGGAGGCGGAGGTGGCGCTGCCGCCCACGTCGTCGGTGGACGCGGCGGCGGCCCGGCTGGAGTCGCTGCCGACGGGCGGGCGTACGCCGCTCGGCGCCGGGCTGCTCAAGGCACATGACGTGCTGCGGGTGGAGCGGATGCGGGACCCGGCGCGGCGTCCGCTGCTGCTCGTGGTGACGGACGGGCGCGCGACCGGCGCACGGGCGGCGGGCAGCGCCGACCCGGTGGCGCTGGCGGCGCGCGCGGCGCGGCTGCACGCCTCGGAGGGGACGGCGTCGGTGGTCGTGGACTGCGAGTCGGGTCCGGTACGGCTCGGTCTGGCCGCGTCGCTCGCCTCGGAGCTGGGGGGTACGGCCATCACGCTCGACGAGCTGCGGGCGGACAGCATCGCCGGCCTGGTCAGGGACGTACAGCGGGATGTACGACGGGATGTACAGCGGGCACAGGCACACAACGGACGACCCAGGAGGGCCGCTTAATGCCACAGGGACAGCCGGAATCCGTACCGGACGACGGGCTCACCACCCGCCAGCGCCGCAACCGTCCGCTCGTCCTCGTCCATACGGGCACCGGCAAGGGCAAGTCGACGGCGGCGTTCGGGCTCGCGCTGCGCGCCTGGACGCAGGGGTGGCCGGTCGGGGTGTTCCAGTTCGTGAAGTCCGCGAAGTGGAAGGTCGGCGAGGAACGGGCGCTGAAGGTGCTGGGGGCGAGCGGCGAGGGCGGTCCGGTCGCCTGGCACAAGATGGGCGAGGGCTGGTCCTGGGTGCAGCGCGACGCGCAGTACTCCAACGAGGAGGCGGCGCGCGAGGGCTGGGAGCAGGTCAAGCGCGATCTGGCGGCCGAGACGCACAAGCTGTACGTGCTGGACGAGTTCGCGTATCCACTGCACTGGGGATGGGTGGACACCGACGAGGTGATCGAGGTGCTGCGCGGGCGCCCCGGCACCCAGCATGTGGTGATCACCGGGCGCAACGCCCCGGAGAAGCTGACGGACTTCGCGGATCTCGTGACGGAGATGACGAAGGTCAAGCATCCGATGGACGCGGGCCAGAAGGGCCAGAGGGGCATCGAGTGGTGAACGTCCCGTGGTGAACGTCCCGCGTCTGGTCATCGCCGCACCGTCCTCCGGGAGCGGCAAGACCACGGTCGCGACCGGGCTGATGGCGGCCTTCTCGGAGCGCGGTCTGGCCGTGTCCCCGCACAAGGTCGGGCCCGATTACATCGATCCGGGGTATCACGCGCTGGCCGTGTCCCCGGGGGCGTCCGGCGCCCCGGGACCGGTCGGCGCCCCGGGCGCGGCCTCCCGCGTGCGGCCGGGCCGCAATCTCGACGCGTACATGTGCGGTCCCGGTCTGATCGGGCCGCTGTTCGCACATGGCGCGGCGGGCTGTGACCTGGCGGTCGTCGAGGGCGTGATGGGGCTCTACGACGGCGCGTCGGGCCAGGGCGAGCTGGCCTCCACCGCTCAGGTGTCGAAGCTGCTGCGCGCGCCGGTGGTCCTGGTGGTGGACGCCTCGTCGCAGTCGCGTTCGGTGGCGGCGCTGGTGCATGGCTTCGCCTCCTGGGATCCGGAGGTACGGATCGGCGGGGTGATCCTCAACAAGGTCGCCACCGACCGGCATGAACGGCTGCTGCGCGACGCGCTGGACGAGTCGGGCGTACCGGTCATGGGGGTGCTGCGGCGCGCCGACGGGGTCACCGCGCCCTCACGCCATCTGGGTCTGGTGCCGGTCGCGGAGCGGCGCGCGGAGGCGGTCGGCTCGATGCGGGAGCTGGCCGAGCGGGTGCGGGCGGGGTGCGATCTGGAGGCGCTGCTGGCGCTCGCGCGCAGTGCGCCGGCGCTCGATGTGACGCCGTGGGAGCCGGCGGTCGAGCCGGTCGCCCCCGTGGCCGGTGCGGGCCGGCCGGTGATCGCGGTGGCCGGCGGGTCCGCCTTCACCTTCTCGTACGCGGAGCACACCGAGCTGCTGACGGCCGCGGGCGCGGACGTCGTCCCGTTCGACCCGCTGCGTGACGAGGAACTCCCCGAAGGCACCCGGGGTCTGGTCATCGGCGGCGGGTTCCCCGAGGTGTACGCGCCGGAGCTGTCCGCCAATGAGCCGCTGCGCAAGGCCGTGGCGGAACTGGCGCACTCCGGCGCTCCGGTGGCCGCGGAATGCGCCGGGCTGCTGTATCTGGCGCGCTCCCTGGACGGGGCGCCGATGTGCGGGGTGCTGGCGGCCGACGCGCGGATGTCGGGACGGCTGACGCTGGGCTACCGGGAGGCGGTGGCGGTCGGCGACAGCGCGCTGGCGCGGGCCGGTACGCGCGTGCGGGGGCATGAGTTCCACCGGACGGTGCTGGAGCCGGGCGCCGGGGCGGCTCCGGCGTGGGGGATGACGCACCCGGAGCGCAGGGTGGAGGGGTTCGTCCAGCGGGGCGTGCACGCGAGCTATCTGCATACGCACTGGGCGGCGGCGCCGGAGTTGGCGCGGCGGTTCGTGGAGAGATGTCTCGTGGAGAGATGTACGGCGTGACGGACGGGCCCGGGGGGAACGCGTGCCCCGGGTCAGTCGGCCACGCCGACCACCACCCAGATGAAACCCACGCCGAGGACCGTGCACAGCAGCGTGGAGCGCGCCGGGTGGTCGTGGTGCGCCTCGGGCAGGATCTCGGCGGCGGCGAGATAGAGCAGGACGCCACCGAAGAAGCCGAGATAGCTGCCGAGCGCTTCGGCCGGGATGGTGAACAGCAGGGTGGACGCGGCGCCGACCACCGGCGCGAACGCGTCCGCGACCAGCATCGTGATCGCCTTGCGCCGGTCGTTCCCGTACAGGCTGGTGATCGTGTACGTGTTGAAGCCGTCGGCGAAGTCATGGGCGACGACGGCGAGGGCGACGGCGGTGCCCATGCCGCCGCCGACCTGGAAGGCCGCGCCGAGCGCGACACCGTCCATCAGGCTGTGGCCCACCATGGCCGCCGCGGCCGTCAGCCCCACCTGGGGCACCCGCTCGCCGGGCGGAGGGCCGGAGCCGTGCGGGTCGCCGCCGTGGGACGCGCGGCGTACGGCGAGCAGGCGTTCCACCAGATGGGCTACGAGAAAACCACCGACGAACAGCAGCAGCGCCTGGGGCACCCCCAGGATCTCGTTGCCCGCCGCGTGCATCGCCTCCGGCAGCAGATCCAGCCCGACGACGCCGAGCATCAGCCCCCCGGCCAGGCCCAGCACGAGATGGCGGCGGTCGGTGACGCGCTGCGCCGTCCAGCCGCCGAACAGCGTCATGAGGAACGCGCCGAGCGCGACGAACACCGCCATGGGCCCTTGCATAGCCGATCGGGCCGGTACTTCGCACATCCGGGGAACGAGCCGGAGCGCGCGGGGAACGGGCCGGAGCGCGGGGGGAGCGAGCCGGAGCGCGCGGGGAACGGGCCGGAGCGCGCGGGGAGCGAGCCGGGGCCCGAGCTCGTCGTGGGGGTCGGTGCGCGCTCCGGGGTGTCCGTGG
Source organism: Streptomyces sp. NPDC056835 (assembly GCF_042789485.1). Classification (NCBI taxonomy): domain Bacteria; kingdom Bacillati; phylum Actinomycetota; class Actinomycetes; order Kitasatosporales; family Streptomycetaceae; genus Streptomyces; species Streptomyces sp. NPDC056835. The sequence continues at coordinate 44,983 of NZ_JBHUBB010000029.1, read as the reverse complement.
CGGACGTGCTCGGGCTGATCGGGACCACACTGCGGGACGCCGGGCTGTCGCCGCGCTCCCTGGTCGAGGTGGCCACGGTGGAGAGCAAGGCCGGCGAGGCGGGGATCGCCGGGGCGGCGGCGCGGCTCGGCGTTCCCCTGAGGGGATACCCGGCCGCGCTGCTGGCCGCCGTCGTCGTACCGAACCCGTCCGATGCGCCGCTGGCGGCGCTGGGGACGCCGTCCGTCGCCGAGGCCGCGGCGCTCGCGTGCGGGGGCGAACTCCTCGTACCGAAACGGAAGTCCGGCTCCGGCGCCGGGCCGGCGTCGGTCACCTGTGCCGTGGCGGATAGGAGCCAGTCGGAGTGGAACCGGCCCGGGCGGAAATGATGTCGGTGTTGACGGTAGAGTGCAGCGGCCTCGCGGCAGAGCGCGGACCGTGTGGTGACGTCCCGGGACACCGGTGGCGGGAGAAGGGGAAAGGAGCCCGGTGATCCGCGTTGTCCAGCCCATCGAGAACAGCCGGGGAGTGACCTCCCGGCAGCGGGGACCGCGGTCGCGTCCCTCGCTGACACGTCCCGGGTTCACGCTTCCCCGGCCGTCGTCGGCCCCGCCGCACACGCCGGACGCCATATGCGGCGACGAACCCCGTGACTGCCATGTCCACTCGCGCTGACGGCCATGATCTGCGCCATCACGGCGACGTCGAGGTGCGGGACGGAGCCGCGGGGCTGATCGATCTCGCGGTCAATGTCCGTACGGGCACTCCCCCGGACTGGCTGCGCGCGCGCATCGCCGACTCGCTGGCCGGGCTCGCCGCGTACCCCGACGGGCGGGCGGCCCGCGCGGCGGTCGCGGCGCGGCACGGACTGCCGGTCGAGCGGGTGTTGCTGACGGCGGGGGCGGCGGAGGCGTTCGTGCTGCTGGCCCGCGCGCTGCCGGCCCGCCGGCCCGTGGTGGTCCATCCGCAGTTCACCGAGCCGGAGGCGGCGCTGCGGGACGCGGGGCACGAGGTGCGGCGGGTGCTGCTGGGCGCGGGGGACGGCTTCCGGCTGGATCCGGAGGCGGTGCCCGACGACGCGGATCTGGTGGTGCTCGGGAATCCGACCAATCCGACGTCCGTGCTCCATCCGGCCGAGGTGATAGCGAAGCTGTCCCGTCCCGGCCGGACGCTGGTGGTGGACGAGGCGTTCATGGACGCGGTGCCGGGCGAGCCGGAGGCGCTGGCGGGGCGTACGGACGTGCCGGGGCTCGTCGTACTGCGCAGCCTCACCAAGACCTGGGGCCTGGCCGGCCTGCGGGTCGGCTATGTGCTGGCCGAGCCGGGCACGGTAGCGGCGCTGGAGCGCGCGCAGCCACTGTGGCCGGTCTCGACGCCCGCGCTGGCGGCGGCGGAGGCGTGCATGTCTTCCGCCGCGCTCGCGGAGGCGGAGCAGGCGGCGTGCCGGATCGCGGTGGAGCGCGCGCATCTGCTGGCCGGGCTCGCGGAGTTCGAGGAGGTGCGGGCCGTGGAGGCGGCGGAGGGCCCCTTCGTACTGATCCGGGTGAAGCGCGCGGACGCGGTGCGGGCCAGGCTCCGCACGCTGGGCTTCGCCGCCCGGCGCGGCGACACCTTCCCGGGGCTCGACCGCGACTGGCTGCGGCTCGCGGTCCGCGACCGGGCCACGACGAACCGTTTCCTCCAGGCCCTGGACCAGGCGCTGACGGCGGTCGGCTGACGGGGACGACGGTCGGTAGACGGCGGTCGGCGGTCGGCGAACGCGGACGGCTGTCGGCTGTCGGCTGTCGGCTGTCGGCTGAGTCGCGCCGCGCCCCCGATAATCGCTGGTTCCTTGGGGCCACGCCCGCCAAGGTGATCGCATGACCACCCCCGACGCCGCTTTCCTGCCCGGTCTTGAGCTGTCCCGGATCCTGTACGAGGAGGCCGTCCGGCCGCTTCTCGATGACGCCTTTCCCGGACTGAGCCATGCCGCCGCGCGGGTCGGCACCGGCTCGGAAGTGCTTGGTTTCGACACCGCGCGGTCCGTCGACCACGAGTGGGGGCCCCGGCTACAGCTGTTCCTGTCACCGGACGAAGCGGCCCGGTACGGCGCTCCGCTCCACCGGCTCCTGGCCGAGCGGCTGCCGAAGGACGTACGCGGCTGGCCCACCCACTTCCGGCGGCACGACGATCCGCTCGACCCGGTCGGGCATATGGAGCTGACGGACGGTCCGGTCGACCACCGGGTCTCCGTCCAGGATGTCGGCGGCTGGCTGGCGCTGGAGACCGGTGCCGATCCGACGGCCGGCGAACCGACCGTCCTGGACTGGCTCGCGATGCCACAGCAGAAGCTCGCGGAGGTGACGGGCGGCGCGGTGTTCCATGACGGGCCCGGCACGCTCACCGCCGCCCGGCGACGGCTCGCCTGGTACCCCGACCAGGTGTGGCGCTATCTGCTGGCCTGTCAGTGGCAGCGGATCTCGCAGCAGGAGGCCTTCGTCGGGCGCTGCGCCAAGGTCGGGGACGATCTCGGCTCCGCGGTGGTCGCGGGCCGGCTGGTGCGCGATCTCATGCGGCTGTGTCTGCTCCTGGAGCGGCGGTACGCGCCGTACGGCAAATGGCTGGGCAGCGCGTTCGGACGGCTGGATGTGGCCGGCAGCCTGCTGCCGTCGCTGCGGAGCGCGCTGGCGGCGACGGAGTACCCGGAGCGGGAGCGCGCGTTGTGCCGGGCGTACGAGACGGTGGCCGCGCGGCAGAACGAGTCCGGGCTCGCCGAACCGGTGGATCCGGCGTGCCGGAGCTATCACAGCCGGCCGTTCCAGGTGCTGCGCGCCGAACGGTTCGCGCGGGCGCTGGCGGCGACTGTCACGGATCCTGAGCTACGGGGACGGCCCCTGACGGGAAGCGTGGACCAGTGGGCGGACAGCACCGACCTCCTGAACCTCCCCGGACCGGTCCGAGCCGCCACCCGGGCGCTCGGGTAACGCGCGACGATCCCCCTGCCCGCAAATACAACGCACACAACGAACACAACGAACGTTCGCAATTTTGCGTTTCGAACGGACACGGTGTTCAATGTGGGGCATGAGCACAGACCGCCTGCGGCAGATCAGCGACGTGGTACGCGACAGCGGCCAACGAAGCGTCGCCGAGCTGGCCGAGCTCACCGGCGCCTCGGAGATGACCATCCGCCGCGACCTGGAGGTCCTGGCCAACCAGGGCGTCCTGGAGCGCTACCGCGGCGGTGCGAGAAGCCTGCTGCTGCGGGGCGAGGAGCCCCCGTTCGCGCTGCGGGCGCAGGACGGGGTGGAGGCCAAGCGTCGCATCGCGGCCGAGGTCGCCGCACTGATCGCGGACGGTGAGTCGGTCGTCATCGACAGCGGCACCACCTGTCTGGAGGTGGCCCGTGCCATTCAGCACCGGCGCCTGACCGTTATGCCGCTGTCCCTGCACGCGGCCAACGAACTGACCGGCGCGCCGCGGCTGACGCTACTGCTGCCCGGCGGTCAGCCGCGCCCCGGCGAGCTGGCTCTGACCGGTCCGCTGGCCGAGGCATCGCTGGCCGCCCTGCGCTTCGACACCGCCGTCATCGGCTGCTGCGGCCTGACCGCCGAGACCGGCCTGACCGCTTACGATCTCGCCGACGCCGCGGTCAAACGCGCCGCGATCGCCTCGGCCCGCCGTGTCATCGCCGTCGCCGATGCCGCCAAACTCTCCCGCACCGCCCTCGCCTTCGTCACTCCGGCCTCCGCGCTGCACGCCGTCGTGACCGACCGGGCCGCCCCGGACGACGAGACCGACGCGCTGGCCGCGGCCGGTGTCACCGTACGGAAGGTGTGACAGCGTGAACGACACAGTCCTCTTCGACTTGTTCGGCGTCATCGCGCGGCATCAGTCCCCGGCGGGACGGGACCGGCTGACCGCGACGGCGGGCGTGCCCGCCCCGGAACTGTGGGAGACCTACTGGGCACTTCGTCCCCCCTATGACCGCGGCGAGGTGACCGGTCCCGACTACTGGCGCCAAGCGGCCGACCGCCTCGGTACCCGCTTCGACGACCGCCGGATCGCCGATCTCATCGAGGCCGACATCGCCGGCTGGAACGCCGTCGACGACGACATGGTGGCCCTGGTCGGCGAGTTGGCGGCGGCCGGCCGGCGGATCGCGCTGCTGTCCAACATCCCCGAAGAGCTCGCCGCTCACTACGAGGAACACCACCGCTGGCTGAAGCACTTCCAGGTGCGCGCCTTCTCCTGCCGCATCGGCCACGCCAAACCGGAGCCGGGCGCCTACCGGTGGTGCCAGCGCGCCCTGGGCCTCGAACCCGACCGCATCCTCTTCGTCGACGACCGCGACGAGAACATCCGGGCCGCCCAGGCCATCGGCATGCACGGCCACCTCTTCACCACCCCCGCCCGGCTGAGAGAAACCCTCGCCCAGCGGGACGCCACCGGGCCGCGATCGTGAGCAGCACGTTTCGCCGGTCCGGCCCCGTCCCCGCCCCCTGAGCGCAGAGGCCCCGGCGCCTGACACCCGGGGCCTCTGCTTTTCCCGCGACCTGTTCAAGCCCCGACGGCGTGGGCAAAACCCCGAAACGCCCCGAAACGCTCGACAAGCCAAGGCCCGAGGGGGCCGGAAGCGCCTCCCGCTCCCGGCCCCCGGACCGCCCCCGGAATCGCCCCGCCAGGTGTCAGCGGGCAGGAGACGGTCAGCGCCGGCGGGCGGCCCTCGCCAGCAGCAGTGCTCCGCCGCCCGCCCCGACCAGCGCCACCGCGCCGCCCGCCAGATACGGCGTCTTGGAGTTGCCGCCCGTCTCCGCGAGGTTCTCCTCGGCCGGCTCCGACACGGTCTGCGGCTTCGTATCGGCCTTCGCGGGCGCGGACTTCTCCGGTTCCGGCGTCGCGGTGGCCGTGTCCGCGGGCGCGGGCGCGGGCGCCTTCGGCGACTCGCAAGTGGCCCCGGCGAGCGTGACGGTGCCCTCGACCTCGGCGACGTTCAGCTTGAGCGGGTTGATCGACACACGCAGTTCGAGCGCGCTGGCCGCGGCGGTACGGGACGTGGTGTGCGTCTTCGACAGATCGAGCGTGACGGTGCCCACTCCGGGGACCTCGACACGGGTGGGACCGCCCGCGGAGAGCGTGACGCGCTTGCCGAGCACGGTCACCTGGCCGAGCAGTTCCGACTCCGCGACCGGCCGCTTCCCGGCCGCGCAGACCGCCTTGGAGGTGACCTTCTGGACCTCGATGAGCGAGAGCAGCGGCAGTCCGGGCACATGCACCTTCGCGTGGGCGAGGTTGGTGTATCCCTCCGCCTTGTGCGCGTCGGCCGTCGCCCTCGCTGTGGCCACGTCGGCGCGCAGCACGGTGAAGGCCCTGCCCTGGTCGACCCCGTCCAGCTGGACGCTCAGGGTCGTCTTGTCCGCGTTCGCGGGCGCCGACACCTCGTTCAGGGCGGCCCGCAGGGGCACGTTGAGGGTCTTGTTGAGCAGGGACACGTCGAGGCCGGTCCTGAGCACGACCGCGGTCGCCCGCCCGTCGCCCGCGCCCTCGGTGGCCGACGCCGGAGCGGCGAGGACCAGGGGGCCCGCCGTCAGTGCGCCGGCGGCCATCAGGGCGGCGGCACGGCGTGCGGGCATGCGGAAGGTGTTGCTGTTCAAGATGTGGAACCCCCACAAGAGATGTGATGTCGCCGGCCCGCCCAACGGGGACACGGGGCGGTGGCGACCGAGACACCGGAATCTTTACGCACGGAGAGTGAACCGGCAGACACCTGAGGTGAGTTCACTCCAAAGTGGGGTTTCCGGGTACATATTCGATTCTTGTGGCACATGGGTTCGTCGGAGCCCCATGGATGACGGCGCGTCATGGGAACCGGAGCGGCACGCCGGCCCTCTGGACCGTAAGCACACAAAAGAGTTCAACGACACCGGCCGCCCCGCGTCACGCAGCTGTCAACCCAGCGCCGCCCGGCCCGGGGGCGGGCGGCCCGGGGCGGTCGTCACCGCGCCCCGGTCGGCCTCAGCCGACGATCCGCCCGTTCAGTACGATCCGCCGCGGCGCCGCCAGAACCCGTACGTCCGCGCGCGGATCCTCGCCGTACACCACGAGGTCCGCGGGAGCGCCTTCCTCCAGCGACGGGCGGCCCAGCCACTCGCGCGCACCCCAGGTGGTCGCCGAGAGCGCCGCCAGCGGCGGGATCCCCGCCTTCGTCAACTCCTCGACCTCGCCCGCCACCAGACCATGAGCCAGACCGCCGCCCGCGTCCGTGCCGACGAAGACCGGGACGCCCGCGTCGTACGCCGCGCGCACGGTGTCGTAGCGGCGCTCGTACAGCCGGTTCATATGCGCGGACCAGCGCGGGAACCTGTCCTGCCCGCCCGCCGCGAGTCGGGGGAACGTGGCGATGTTGACCAGCGTCGGGACGATCGCGACGCCACGCTCCGCGAAGAGCGGGACGGTGTCCTCGGTGAGCCCGGTCGCGTGCTCGATACAGTCGATGCCCGCCTCGACGAGATCGCGGAGGGAGTTCTCGGCGAAGCAGTGCGCGGTGACCCTGGCCCCGAGCCGGTGCGCCTCCGCGATGGCCTCCTCGACCTCGGCGCGCGGCCAGCAGGCGGTCAGATCGCCCGCGTCGCGGTCGATCCAGTCACCGATGAGCTTCACCCAGCCGTCGCCGCGGCGGGCCTCCCTGGCCACATGGGCGACCAGGTCCTCCGGCTCGATCTCATGGGCGTAGTTGCGGATGTAGCGGCGGGTACGGGCGATATGGCGGCCCGCCCTGATGATCTTGGGCAGATCCTCACGGTCGTCGATCCAGTGCGTGTCCACGGGCGATCCGGCGTCCCTGAGCAGCAGAGCGCCCGCCTCGCGCTCGTCGAGCGCCTGCTTCTCGCTGGTCGCCTCGTCGACCGCGCCGTGATGGTCGAGGCCGACATGGCAGTGGGCGTCCACCAGGCCGGGCAGCGCCCAGCCCTCGACCGTACGGACATCGCGGGCGCCGGCCGGCCGCTCGTAGCTGATCCTGCCGCCCACGACCCACAGTTCGTCCCTGACCTCCTCGGGGCCGACGAGCACCCGCCCCTTCACCCGCAGCACCGTGTGATCACTCATGAGCAGCACTGTACGAGGCCGTGAGTACCCTCGACCGGGGAGTTCGCACACCGGTCCGATCCCGGCCCCGGCCCCGTTCCCCCGTATCCGACACCCCGACCCGAGCGACCCACCGAAGCCCGAGCGACCCACCGAAGAGAGCACCGCCGTGACACACCCGCTGCTGGACCTGCCCCCGCTGACCGCCGCGCACTTCGCCGCCATCGAGCGCCGCGTGGCCTCGCTCCTCGCCACCGAGAACGATGTCGTGATCATGCAGGGCGAGGCCCTGCTGCCGCTGGAGGGCTGCATCCGCGGCGGCGCGGGGCCCGGTTCCACCGCGCTGAACGTCGTCACGGGGCCCTATGGCCAGACCTTCGGGAACTGGCTGCGCGACTGCGGCGCGGTGGTCGTGGACCTGGAGGTGCCGTTTCACACGGCCGTGACCGCGCAGGCGGTCGAACGGGCGCTGGCCTCGCACCCCGAGATCGACTTCGTCTCGCTGGTGCACGCGGAGGCGGCGACCGGCAACACCAACCCGGTCGCGGAGATCGGCGAGGTGGTACGGGCCCATGGCGCGCTGTTCATGCTGGACGCCGTGGCGTCGGTGGCCGCCGAGCCGCTGCTCACCGACGCCTGGGGGGTGGATCTGTGCGTGATCGGCGCGCAGAAGGCGATGGGCGGTCCCGCCGGGGTCTCCGCGGTGTCCGTGAGCGGGCGGGCCTGGGAGCGGTTCACCGCGAATCCTCGGGCCCCGCGCCGCTCGTACCTCTCGCTCCTCGACTGGAAGGAGCGCTGGATCGACGGCGAGCGCCGTGCGCTGCCGCACGCCCCCGCCCAGCTGGAGATGCTGGCGCTGGAAGCGTGCCTGGAACGTATCGAGGCGGCCGGCCCGGCGGCGGTCATGGCCCGGCACGCCTCCGCGGCGGCGGCCACCCGCGCGGGCGCGCTGGCGCTGGGCGGCGGTCTGGCGCCGTTCGTCCACGAGGCCGCCGACGCCGCTCCGGTGGCCACCACGCTCCGTACGCCGGCAGGGGTGGACGCCGCCGGCGTGGTGGCGAAGGCGCTGGCCGCCGATCCGGCGCTGCCGCTGGTCGCGGGCGGCGGGGCGCTCGCCGCGGAGATGATCCGGGTCAACCACTACGGCGCCGACGCGACCCCGGCCGCCGTGCGGTCCTCGCTGCTCGCGCTGGGCGCGGCACTCGACGGCTCCGGGGGCGCGGTGGACCCGGAGGCGGCGGTGCGGGCGGCCGACGAGGCGTGGCGGCGGTAGACATACCCGTCCCATGGCCGCACCGGCCCCGGAATCATAGGTGACTTCAGTATCCATAAATTGAAGAGGGCATTAATTCGGGAATACGGGAAGATGCTTTGAAGCGAGCAGCTTCCCGTATTCGTCTGCCCCCGTTTCTCTGCCCTAAACACCAAGATTTCATCAGGGCCTCCGGTGTGATTCCTGGCGGTCTCCCGAGCGTTACGGACATGTGACCGACTCCACAAATCCGCCCGTTACGCCCCACCATATTGCTACATTTTACCCCATTCCTCGGGCGACGCATCCGATCCCACATGCCCGCGCGATAACACAGCACGGCGTTTCACCCAACCCCTGCCCCAGATGCATCTTTTGAATTTGCTGGGTAAATTCAATCCGTATGACCGCCGCACAAGCAGACCTTGCAGGCGCCCGAAGCGAATTCCCCCGATCCTTCACGACCGACACCCCACGAGTGGAGGACGGAGCCGCGATCTGGCGCATCGCCCGCGACTCCCGGGTCCTGGACCTCAACTCCTCGTACAGCTATCTGCTCTGGTGTCGTGACTTCGCCGCCACCTCGCTCGTCGCCCGTGACGAGTCCGGCTCCCCGATCGCCTTCGTCACGGGGTACGTACGGCCGGAGCGCCCCGAGGCGCTGGTCGTCTGGCAGGTGGCCGTCGACGCGAGCCACCGCGGCCGCGGCCTCGCGGGCACCCTGCTCGACGAGCTGACCGCCCGGGTGGCCGAGGAGCGGGGCATCACGGCCGTCGAGACGACCGTGACCCCCGACAACACCGCCTCGGACCGGCTGTTCACCGCGTACGCCGCGCGTCACGGCGCCGCGGTCGATCGCGAGGTCCTTTTCGACGGCGGACTGTTCCCCGACGGGGTGCACCAGCCGGAGGTGCTTTACCGCATCGGACCGCTCTCGCCCTGAGCGCGCCCGCGCCGGAGCCCGCCGAGGGCTCCCGCGCCGCCGCGCCCCGCCACGCCCGCGCCACGCCGCACCGTGCTGAACCGCGTCGGACCATGTCGAACCGCGCTGGACCGCGTCGAACCCGCGCTGAGCCCCCTCAGGCCGCGTACGGCGCATACGACGCGCACGCCACGCGGGCACGCCACGCAGGAGCGTCCGAGCCCCGAGCACACTCCCGCTCTCTCCCCTCACCCGCACACCCCATCGGCAGGAGACTCCCGTGACCATCACCCCTCCCGCACTGAGCGTTTTCGAGACCCTTGAATCCGAGGTGCGCAGCTACTGCCGCGGCTGGCCCGCCGTGTTCGACCGCGCGCGGGGCGCCCGCCTCACCGACGAGGACGGTCATGGCTACCTCGACTTCTTCGCCGGCGCCGGCTCACTCAACTACGGCCACAACAACCCGGTGCTGAAACGCGCGCTGATCGACTACATCGAGCGTGATGGCATCACCCATGGCCTCGACATGGCGACGACCGCGAAACGCGCGTTCCTGGAGTCCTTCCAGAACGTGGTGCTCCGGCCGCGCGATCTGCCGTACAAGGTCATGTTCCCGGGGCCCACCGGCACCAACGCCGTCGAGTCCGCCCTCAAGCTCGCCCGCAAGGTGAAGGGCCGCGAGTCGATCGTCTCCTTCACCAACGCCTTCCACGGCATGTCCCTGGGCTCGCTCGCCGTCACCGGCAACGCGTTCAAGCGCGCCGGGGCCGGTATCCCGCTGGTGCACGGCACCCCCATGCCCTTCGACAACTACCTGGACGGCCAGACCCCCGACTTCCTCTGGTTCGAACGGCTGCTGGAGGACCAGGGCTCCGGGCTCAACAAGCCCGCCGCCGTGATCGTCGAGACCATCCAGGGCGAGGGCGGCATCAATGTCGCCAGGCCCGAGTGGCTGCGGGCGCTGGCGGATCTCTGCCACCGCCAGGACATGCTGCTGATCGTCGACGACATCCAGATGGGCTGCGGCCGTACCGGCGCCTTCTTCTCGTTCGAGGAGGCGGGCATCACACCGGACATCGTCACGCTTTCGAAGTCCATCAGCGGGTACGGGCTTCCCATGTCGCTGTGCCTGTTCAACCCGGAGCTGGACATCTGGGAACCTGGCGAGCACAACGGCACCTTCCGGGGCAACAACCCGGCGTTCGTCACCGCCGCCGCCGCGCTCACCACGTACTGGGCCGACGGCCAGATGGAGAAGCAGACCATCTCCCGTGGTGAGCAGGTGGAACAGGCACTGTTCGCGATCCGCGCCGAGAGCAGCGGCGATGTCCCCGATGTGCGGGGCCGCGGCCTGGTCTGGGGCCTGGAGTTCGAGGACAAGGGCCGCGCCTCCGCGGTCTGCGCCCGCGCCTTCGAGCTGGGGCTGCTGCTGGAGACCTCGGGCCCGCAGAGCGAGGTGGTCAAGCTGCTGCCGCCGCTCACCATCACCGCGGAGGAGCTGGACGAGGGGCTGCGCACGGTGGAGCGCGCCGTACGCGAAACCGCCTGACCCGCGCGGCGCCGCACGCGTCCGCGAGCCCTCGGCCCCGCCCTCCGACCCACCACACACGAAAGCGCGCACAGAGCGACCACAGAAGAGAAAGGCGTCAAGGCACCGTGATCGTCCGATCGTTCAAGGACATCGAGAACACCGACCGCCATGTGAAGTCGGCCTCGGGCACCTGGGAGAGCAAGCGCATCGTGCTCGCCAAGGAGAAGGTCGGCTTCTCCCTCCACGAGACCGTCCTGTACGCGGGTACGGAGACATCGATGTGGTACGCCAACCACATCGAGGCCGTGCTGTGCGTCGAGGGCGAGGCCGAGCTCACCAACGACGAGACCGGTGAGACCCACTGGATCGCCCCCGGCACGATGTATCTGCTGAACGGGCACGAGCACCACACGCTCCGCCCGAAGACCGACTTCCGCTGCGTCTGTGTGTTCAATCCGCCGGTGACCGGGCGGGAGGACCACGACGAGAACGGTGTCTACCCGCTGCTGACAGAGGAGGGCTGACCATGACCACCACCCCCGTACGGACCGATCTGTACCCCACGCGCGGCCTCGGCGAGGTGACCACCCCGCGACAGGACCCCGTCGTCTGGTCCGCGCCCGACGCGCCGGGCCCGATCGCGCCGGCCGATCTCGGCCGCTTCGAGCGGGACGGTTTCCTCTCGGTCGAGCAGCTGATCGGCCCCGACGAGGTGGCGCTCTACCGCGCCGAGCTGGAGCGGCTGATCACCGACCCCGCGGTACGGGCGGACGAGCGCTCGATCATCGAGCCCATGTCCCAGGACGTACGGTCCGTCTTCGAGATCCACCGCATCAGCGAGATCTTCGCCGGGCTCGTACGCGACGAACGGGTGGTGGGCCGGGCACGGCAGATCCTCGGCTCCGAGGTCTATGTGCACCAGTCCCGGATCAACGTCAAGCCGGGCTTCGGTGCCTCGGGCTTCTACTGGCACTCCGACTTCGAGACCTGGCACGCGGAGGACGGTCTGCCGAACATGCGGACCGTTTCGGTCTCCATCGCGCTGACCGAGAACTTCGACACCAACGGCGGCCTGATGATCATGCCCGGGTCGCACAGGTCGTTCCTGGGGTGCGCGGGCGAGACCCCGCGGGACAACTACAAGCGGTCGCTGAAGATGCAGGACGCCGGTACGCCCTCGCACGAGGCGCTGACGGCCCTGGCCGACCAGCACGGGATCAGGCTCTTCACGGGCAAGGCCGGTTCGGCGACCTGGTTCGACTGCAACTGCATGCACGGCTCGGGCGACAACATCACGCCGTACCCGCGCAGCAATGTCTTCATCGTGTTCAACAGTGTGGAGAACGCGGCGGAGGAGCCGTTCGCGGCGCCGGTGCCGCGGCCGGACTTCATCGGCGCCAGGGACTCCTGGCGGGTGGGCTTCAACTGCTGGTGGTCCCGCCGCCGGTGGTGGACGGGGGGGGGCGCGGGCCCGTTGTCCCAGCCCGGCCCCGCGCCCCTTTTTCCTCGGCCGGTCCGGGTCAGTTCTCCAGGGCCGGGTAGTCGATGTATCCCTTGTCGTCGCCGCCGAAGAAGGACGCCGCGTCGGGGGTGTTGTACGGGCCACCCGCCTTGAGCCGGGCCGGCAGATCGGGGTTGGCGAGGAAGAGCGCGCCGAAGGAGAGCAGATCGGCGGTGCCGTCCTCGATCAGCGCCAGCTCGCCGGCACCGGTGAAGCCCTCGGTCGCCGCGTTGAGGACGAGCGTCCCGGAGAACAGCTTGCGCAGGCTGACGGTCAGTTCGCGGTTGTTCTCGATCAGATGCAGATAGGCGAGGCCGATCGGCTCCAGCTGCTTGACGAGCGCGGTGTACACGGGCTCCGGGTCGGGCTCGGACACCCCGTTGTACGGGTTGCCCGGCGAGATCCGGATCGCGGTCCGCTCGGCCCCGATCTCCGCGGCGACCGCGCGGGTCACCTCGACCGCGAAGCGGATACGGGCCTCGTCGGAGCCTCCCCACTCGTCGGTGCGCAGATTGGAGTTGGGGGCCAGGAACTGATGGATCAGATAGCCGTTGGCGCCGTGCAGCTCGACCCCGTCGAAGCCGGCCTCGACCGCGTTGCGGGCCGCCGTGGCGAAGTCCGCGATGGTCTCCCGTACTTCGTCGGAGGTCAGCTCGCGCGGGGCGATGAAGTCCTTGGGGCCGTCATGGGTGAAGACCTGCCCCGGCGCGGCGACAGCGGAGGCGCCGACCGGGACCAGGCCCTCGGGCAGCAGGACGGGGTGGCCGATCCGGCCGGCGTGCATGATCTGCGCGAAGATCTTGCCGCCCTTGGCGTGTACGGCGTCGGTGACCTTGCGCCAGGCCGCGATCTGCTCCGTGCTGTGCAGTCCGGGGGTGTCGGGGTAGCCCTGACCGACCACGGAGGGCTGGGTGCCCTCGGTGATGATCAGACCCGCCGAGGCCCGCTGCGCGTAGTACTCCACCGTCGAGTCGGTGGGCGAGTTACCGGCGCCGAAGGCGCGGCTCCGGGTCATCGGGGCCATGGCGATGCGGTTGGCGAGCTGCGTACCCGACAGGTCGATCGGGTCGAACGCGGTGGTCATGGGGGCTCCCAAAGCGGTCGTGGGTTCGGAACGAGGGCAAGGTGGACGTAGGCAACGCGACATACGGCCGACACATTATGTGGTCGGCCAAGCAATCAACCGCGAGTCACCCTAGTCCATTCCCGGGGTCGATTATTGGCCGACCAAGCTAAACTCGGAGGCATGACCTCGGACCCGCCCGCGACCGCCGACAACCCCGCCTGTCCCGTCGAACTGCCCGGCGCCGCGCGCGGCGGCCCGGTCAGTCACGCCCTCTCCCGGGTCGCCCGGCTGCATCGCATCGCCGCGGGGAAGCTGCTGCGGCGCACCGGCCTCTACCCCGGGCAGGAGTTTCTGATGATGCTGCTGTGGGACGCGGACGCGGTACGGCAGTCCGAGCTGATCAAGTCGATGGATCTCGATCCCTCGACGGTCACCAAGATGCTCCAGCGGCTGGACCACGCGGGGTACGTACGGCGCTCCGCCGACCCCCAGGACCGGCGCGCCGTACTGGTGAAGGCCACCGGCGACAGCTGCGCGCTGCGCTCCGAGGTCGAGGGCGCCTGGACGGAGCTGGAAGAGCACACCCTCGCCGGGCTCGACGACGCCGAACGCGCGGAGCTGGCCCGGCTGCTCGCCAAGGTCGAGGCCAACCTCTGCGCCGAGACGGCGGATTGCCCGGAACGGTCGTCGGCGGCGGCCGGCTGATCGGCCGCGTCACCCCGGCTCCCGTGGCCGCCATCCCCTCTGGGACGCTTCCTCCACAAGAAGCCACAAGAAGCCGGAAGTAGCCGGAAGAAGCCGGTCTGCCGAGGAGGACGAACATGCCGTACGGGCCGCTGGACGGACTGGGTGAGTACTGCGCCGAGGCGCTGGCGGAGCACGGCTGTCCATCGGTCTCGGTCGCCGTGGCCGAGCGCGGCGAGGTGGTGCTCGCCGAGGCGTACGGAACGGCGGATATGGCGCGGGCCCGCCCGGCCACGCCCGCCACGGCGTACGGACTGGCCTCCGTCACGAAGCCGGTCACGGCGACCGCGGTCTGTCTGGCGGCCGACGAAGGACTGCTCGACCTGGACGCGCCGGTGCCCGTACCGGGCGAGCGGCGGTGGCCGGCGCCGACGGCACGTCAGCTGCTGGGACACCGGGGCGGTTTCGCGGCGTTCTACGCCTGGGACTACGGCGACGGCGAGCGGCGGATCGACGCGTCCCGCTACGCCTCGCTGTACCGGGCGCCGGGCACGGGATTCGAGTACGCCAACCTCGGCTACCGGGCCCTGGGCCTGCTGCTGGAGGCTGCCACCGGGCAGGAGCTGAGCGCGTTCGTCCGGGAGCGGGTGTTCGAACCGCTTGGGCTCACCGGCTGTCATGTCGGACGGAGCTACCCGGGCCCCGCTCCGTCGGCGGCGCGGTACACGCCCGACGGCCGCGCGTACCCGGACTACGACTGCGATCACCCCGGTGCCACCCTCGGCTGGGCCCCGGCCGGCGAACTGGCGCTCTTCGCGCAGTCCTGCGAACGGCTGCTGAAGCCGGAGACGGCCGCGGCGATGAGCGACGCGGTGCCGCTCAACGCGCGGGTCGGCTACGGGCTCGGCTGGAGCGTGTCGTACGGCGACGGGCCCGTGGTGCGCAGCCATGGCGGCGGCGGGGGCGGGGTCGCGGCGATGACCGCGGCCGTGCCCGCGCGGGACCTTTCGGTCGCGGTGCTCACCAACTCCACGAACAAGGCGGCGCGCGACGCGATCGTCCACTACGTGCTGGACGCCCTGGTCCCCGGATACCGGCCCGAGCTGATCGACCCGGGAATTCACGAGCCGCGGCGCCCCACGGAGCTGCCGGCAGGTCTCTGGGCCGGCCGGATCGGGACTCCGGAGGGCGATGTCCCGGTCGAGCTGCGGATCGGGGCGGACGGCCGGGTCGGGCTGCTGCTCGACGGCGTGAGCGCGGACTCCTCGGCCGTCGCTTCCGACTCCTGGGATCTGCGGGCGGTCTTTCCCTCGCAGCTGCCGACCGCCGACGCGCGCGTCAACAGCTCCAGCCTGCTGCTGAGCCTCCGGCGGGAGCGGGGACAAGGACAGGGAGGGGGACAAGGACAGGGAGGGGGACAGGGACAGGGCGCGGAGCGGCTGACCGGCGTCGCCCACGCGTACAAGGACGGCGGCGACCGCGAGGGGCGGCTCGGGAACTTCCTCTGCCACCCCTGCGAGCTGACCGCTCAGCCGGCGAGCACGTCCAGCGCCCGGTCCACGTCGGCCGTGGTGTTGTAGAGGTGGAACGCGGCCCGCACATACCCGGCGCGGACCGACACCGCCACCCGCGCCCGCCGCAGATCGGGGTGACGGTGCGTCAGTCCCGGGACGGACACGATCGCCGACTCGCCGGGCACCGGCTCATGGCCGAGCCCGGTCAGTCCGGCCCGGAAGCGGGCGGCCAGTGCGGTGTCATGGGCGTGGATCGCGTCGACGCCGATCTCCTCCAGCAGCGCGAGGGACGGCTCGGCGCCGTGGTACGAGAGGAACGCCGGCGGCTCGTCGAAGCGGCGCGCGGTGGCGGCCAGCCGCTCGACGGGACCGTACGTACTGCCCCATATGTCCTCGGCGGCCACCCAGCCCGCGTGCCGCGGCGTCAGTGACCCCTGCGCCTCCTCGGTCACGGTGAGGAAGGACGTACCGCGCGGGCAGAGCAGGAACTTGAACCCGCCGGTCACGGTGTAGTCGTACGCCCCGGCGTCCAGCGGCAGCCAGCCGGCCGACTGGCTCGCGTCCAGCAGCGTACGGGCGCCGTGCGCCGCCGCGGCGGCCCGGATCGCGGGCAGATCGGCGACCCTGCCGTCCGCGGACTGGACGGCCGAGAAGGCCACCAGCGCGGTGCCCGGCCGTACCTCCCCGGCCAGTTTCCCCAGCGGCGCGTACCGGAGCACGAGGTCGCCGCGGACGGCGAACGGGGTGATGACCGAGCTGAACTCGCCCTCCGGGAACAGGACTTCGTCGCCCGGCCGCAGGGAGGACGCGATCAGTCCGACATGCACGGCGACCGAGCCGCCCACCGCGACCCGCTCGGCGGGGACCCCCGCCAGCCGGGCGAAGGAGTCGCGCACGGCGTCCACGGTCTCGAAACTGCCCGCGCCCTCACCGCCCCGGCCGGTCGCGTTCTCCCCGGCCAGCGCCTGTACGGCCTCGACCGACCTGCGGGGCAGCAGACCGCAGCTGGACGTGTTCAGATACGTCATGTCCGGCGCGAACTCGGCGCCTCCCAGGGTGTCCATGTGCCCACCCTGGAACCCGGCCACCTCATAGTCAATCGCGCATTGGTGAAGGGAACACCCAAGCAATCCTTATGAATGGGCCCCGGCCTGCGGAATCTCGCAGGAGCCGTCGGTGTCGCAGACCGCGGCGTCCGCCGAGGACCCGCCGACGGGCGTGATCGTGCGACCCTGCCACGCCTGCTCAAGCGCCTGGGTGAACACCTCGGCGGGCTGCCCGCCGGAAACGCCGTAGCGCCGGTCGAGCACGAAGAACGGCACCCCGTTCGCGCCCAGTTCGGCGGCCTCGCGCTCATCGGCCCGTACCTCGTCCGCGTACGCGTCCGCGTCCGCGAGCACCCCGCGGACCTCCGTCTCGTCCAGACCGGCCTCGACGGCGAGGGACACCAGGGTCTCCTGGTCGTATACGGAGCGCTCCTCGGCGAAGTTCGCCCGGTAGGCGAGGTTCAGCAGCTCGTCCTGGCGGCCCCGGGCCTTGGCGAGATGCAGCAGCCGGTGGACATCGAACGTACTGCCGTGATCACGCCCCTCGATCCGGTAGCCGAGCCCCTCGGAGCGCGCGTGCGCGGCGACGCCCTCCTCCATGGCGAGCGCCTCCGTACGGCTGCGCCCATACTTGGCCGCCAGCATGTCGACGACCAGCCCGGTGTCCCCCTTGGCGTGTCCCGGATCCAGCTCGAACGACCGGTGCACCACCTCGACCTCGTCCCGGTGGGCGAAGGCCGCGAGCCCCTTCTCGAACCGGGCCTTGCCTATGTAGCACCAGGGACAGGCGATGTCGCTCCAGATCTCGACGCGCATGTTTCCGCTTCTCTCCAGGGTCGTGGGTGTCATGTGCCGGGGGTGTGCCGGAGGCAGCCTCCGCCCCTTCGGCAACGCGTCCGCGCCCCGGGGGATTCCCGGCCGTCACGGGAGGTCGACGTGCGGCACCTGGTGGATATAGGAGGCACCGCAGGCGTGGCAGAGGGGCAGCCCGGCGGGCGTTGCCCACACGTCCGCCGTCTGTGTGGCGGCGTCCGGGTCCAGCTCGCGCCCGCACAGCCCGGTCGTCTCGCCCAGCCGGGTCATGTGCCATACCTCGAACCGGGGTTCCGGGTCACGGGGTGAGGCGCCCTCCACGTACTCCGCGCGCATTTCGTATTCCATGCTGTGTCTCCTGATCGGCGTAATGGCCCACGGAACGTATTGGCCCACGGAACGACGACGCATGATTGCCCGCTTTCCCGGACGGTTGAAACAGCGGCCGTCCCCTCCCCCGTGGACGGAGAATTCCCGGACAGAGAAATGCCCCGCCCGGCTCGGGGAGCCGGACGGGGCGGGCGGTGTCCTTCAGAAACGTTCGAAGAAGACGACGGACCGCAGCTTCAGACGCTCGCTCGCCGAGCCACCGGGACGGAGGATGTATTCGTCGCCGTCGCAGTCCGGCCCGGTGAAGACGAGCGCGGTGGCCGTCGTGTGGTTGCGCGGCGTGTGCGCGGGCGGTACGTATTCGCCGGCCGCTTCGGGGATCGTGAGGCACACCAGGCTTTCGGGGTCCACCAGTCCGCCGACCCGTGGCTTTCCCGCGATGTCCGTATAGACATAGGTGAATTCGCCTTCGGCCGCCGAAGCCGGGCCGGGTACGGAGAAAAGCAGGGCGAGGGCGCCGACGGCGGCGGCCAGGGTGCTGCGAAGACGCATGCGGATGACTCCTTTGTCGTGACGCCATGAGGCTCCATGACATGACCCGGACGCGGAGGCGTAAAGGCGGGTAGGTCACCCGAAAGTGGCCGGGGAATCGCTCTGCTGTCAGCTACGGGCACTCCTATGGGCAGGTGTCCGCCGGGAGCCGGTCGAGCCGGCGCAGACAGGTGCCGTGCCAGGTCAGTTGACCGAGGGGGACGGCGAGGCTCAGCCGCGGGAAGCGGCGGAAGAGGCCGGTCAGCGCCTCGTGCACCAGCTGACGTCCGAGCGCCGCGCCGAGGCAGTAGTGGGGGCCGTGCCCGAAGGAGAGATGACCGGCGGCGGTACGACGGTGCCCGGCCACGCGCTGCGGATCGGCAGGCCCCGGATCGGCTCGTAGCGGATCGGCTCGTAGTGGATCCGGCCAGGTGGCAGGGTGGAGATTGGCGGCGAGTACGGACGTGACGACCACGGCGCCGCGTGGCAGCGGGACGCCCGCGAGGGCGCAGTCGTCCCGCGTGAACCGCCAACCCGTGTGCTGGAAGGGCGGATTCAGCCGCAGGATCTCCTCGGTGACCGCCGTGGTGTACGCGGGGCCGCCGCCGTGACCGTCGCCGAGGCCGTGCCGTACCTCGGGGTGCCGCAGGGCCATGAGGGCTCCCGCCGGAACGACGGTGGACAGCGAGTCGACCGTACCGATCAGCAGCATGCCGAGCATCCCGGCCAGTTCGGCGTTGCCGATCCGTCCGCTCTGCCGGGCGTGCAGCAGGGCCGTGGCGGCGGTGGGGACCGGGGAGCGGCGCGCGGCGCCGATGATGTGCAGGACGGTCTGGGCGAAGACGCGGTGCGCCGACCGGGCCTCCTCGGTGCCCGGGACCGCCCCGCTGGCGGCGAGGGCGGCCGTCACCGCCGCGTCGCACCGCTCGGGCACGATGCCAAGGATCTCCCCCGCCGTCGCCCCGGCCAGGGGCAGCGCGAGATCGGTGACGAGGTCGATCCGGTCGCGGCCGGCCAGCGAGCCGATGAGCCGGGCCAGGACGTCCCGCAGCCGCGCGCCCGTACGCTCCGTCGCGGCTGCGGTGAAGTACGGGGCGACGATACGGCGCAGCCCGCGGTGGCGTTCCCCGGACGCGGAGAGCAGCTGCGGCGCGTGGGCGAAGAAGTCCTCGGGGTAGCGGCGGTCCGGGAAGCCCTGCACCGGCCCGCCCAGCTCACCGATGTCGTTGGTCAGCCGCGGGTCGGTGAGGACACCGCGCGCCAGGGCGGGGTCCGTGGCGGCCCACGCGCGCAGACCGCCGCCGAGCGTGACCGGGCGCAGGGCGGGCCCGTCCGGTGCGGTGAGGCGCCGCGCGGCGGCGGTGAATCCGCGCTCGTACAGGGCCGGACAGGCCAGCGGGACGGAGACCGGGACCGGGGCGGGTGCCGGGGTAGGGGCCGGGGCGGGTGCCGGGTCCGGGACCGGCGAGGGTGTGCCCGTCATGCGGTGGTGAAGACGAGGGCGGTGTTCTGCCCGCCGAACCCGATGGAGGTGCTGGCCACGGCGCTCATCCCGTGCTGTCTGGGCACCTTGCTGACGATGTCGAGGCCGACGGCGGGGTCCGGCCGGTCCAGATTGGCGGTCGGGTGGATGGTCTGGGTGGTGAGGGTCAGCACGCTGACCGCGGCCTCGATCGCCCCGGCGCCCGCGATGGCGTGCCCGATGACGCTCTTGGTGGCGGTGACGGGCGGCGGCGCACCGAAGACGGTGCGCAGGGCCTCGGCCTCGCTGATGTCGTTGGCGGGCGTCGAGGTCGCGTGGGCGTTGACATGGCCGATGTCGGCGGGGGTGAGTCCGGCGCCGGTCAGGGCCGTGCCCAGCGCCTGTACGGTGCCCCGTCCCAGCGGATGCGGGCTGGTCCAGTGGTGGGCGTCGCAGCTGGAGCCGTGACCGGCCAGCCGCGCGTGGACGGTCGCCCGGCGGGCCCTGGCGTGACCGGTCTCCTCCAGGACGAGGACGCCCGCGCCCTCCCCGAGGACGAAGCCGTCCCGGTCCGTGTCGAAGGGGCGGGAGGCCCCGGCGGGGTCGTGCCGGCGCGTGGACAGGGCGCCCATCCGCCAGAACGCTCCGGCGGCCAGCCGCGAGGCCCCGGCGGATTCGCTGCCTCCGGCGATGACGATGTCGCAGGTCCCGGAGACGATCAGATCGTGGGCGAGACCGATGGCGGTGGCGCCGGAGGCACAGGCCGTACTGACGGCGAAGTTGGGCCCGGTGGCCCCGCAGTCGATGGCGATCTCGGCGGGCGCCATGTTGGGCATGGAGCGGGGCACGATCGTCGGCGAGAGCGCCCGGTGGGCGCCGCGCGCCAGTTGTCCGTACGAGAGCGGCGCGGTGTCCTGGCCGCCGGAGCCGACACCGATGACGACCCCGACCCGGTCGCCGTCCCAGTCGGCGGGGTCGAGCCCGGAGTCCGCGAGGGCTTCCCGCGCGGTGAGCAGCGCGAGATGGACGAACCGGTCGGTGCGCCAGACGATCCGCCGGCCGATGGCCGCCGACGCGTCGAAGTCCGGGATTCGGCAGGAGAAGTCGACGGGGAGACCGTCCAGCCGGTCGTCCGGCGCGGCGGTGGAGGTGCCCTCGCACAGGCGCTCCCAGGTCGCCTTCGTCCCCACGCCCGCGGGGGTGGTGAGGCCGAGTCCGGTGACCGACACCGAGCGCCGGGTCATGAGGCGACGGCCGCTGTCGCGCGCAGCCGCGTGAAGGCCTCGGCGGCCTGCGCCAGCGTCACGGCCGGCGAGAAGGCGGTCTCGATCTCCGGGAGTTCGATGCCGAGCTGGTCCTCCAGGACGACAACGGTCTCCGCCAGGGCGAGAGAGTCCATGTCCAGGTCCTCGAAGGTGGTGGACGGGGTGATCTCGGCCGGGTCGATGCCGAAGTGCTCGGTGACGATGGCGATGATCCGGGCTTCCATCGAATCGCTGATGGTCTCTCCTCGGGTTGGTGGCCGCGTCAGCGAGCCACGAGGGGTGGGGTGAGTGCCGCGTCCAGGTACGGGTTGTCGACCGGGGCCGGCGGGCGGACCAGTCTGCGGCGTTCCAGCTCGCACACGCTGGTGCGTTCGTAGCGCCGCCGCAGCCCGAGATAGGCCGTGGCCTCGGCGCCGTACAGATCCACGGCACGCTCCAGACCGCTGGGGCGGGGCCGTTCGGGGACGAGCGTGAGACGCAGCCAGGGGACGGACCGCTGAAGCGCCTCGTTCACCCGGGTCACCGGTGTCTCTGTCGGGTGCACGATGTGGTGGACGCGCGCCCCGGGCGGTACGTCCGACGTGTTCGTGGTCGACACCTGCTCGGCGAGGCGCAGCATCGCGCGGGCCGCGTCATCGACCTGGAGGAGGTTGATGCTGGCGTCCGGAGCACCCAGCAGGCGGATGGTCAGTCTCCCCGAGGCGTCGAGCGGGGCGGAGGAGGCGTCGACGAGGGCCCGGGGGCCGTGCCTGAGGAAGAGGGCGAGCTTGGCGGCCAGTACGGCGTAGGTGTGCTGTGGGGCGCGTGGCAGGGCGGCCCGGTCGCTGAGCAGCACACTGGGCCGGAAGACCGTGGCGCCCCGGCCCTGGATACGCGCCCAGTCGTGGACCAGCCGCTCGGCGCGGTGCTTGGACTCCTCGTACGGCGTGAGAAAGCCGTCGGCCTCCAACTGCCGCTCCGGTACGACGCCGTCGAGCCGCGCTCCGGCGACGAACGCGGTGCTGACATGGAACAGATGCGGAGCGCGGCGGCCGACCGAGGCCAGCGCGAGGATCTGCCGGGTGCCCTCCACATTGGTCCGGTGCAGTTCCCCGGGGTCTCCGTGCAGTTTGGTCAGCGCGGCACAGTGCAGAACGGCGTCCACACTGTCCGCGACGGCCTGGAACTCGCCCTCGGACAGGCCGAGTCGGGGGCGGTCGAGCGTGATCTGGACGGCGCGTACCTGCTGCGCCACCCGCTGTACGGTCTCGGCCGGCGCCCCGGCTGAGCGCAGGGCCAGCGCGAGAGAGGCCATGGCCCGGTGCGGGGGTTTGCGTACCAGCGCCACCACCCGGGTGCCCTGCGGCAGCAGACGCAGCAGCAGATACGAGGCGAGGAAGCCGGTGGCTCCGCTGACGGCGATCGTGGAATCGGCCAGGGCGGGGGTGGTCGAGTCGGGTCCGGGGCGGGGCACATGAGGCGCGGGGCCGGGCACGTGAAGTCCGGGGCCGGGCATGTGAGGTGCGGGGCGGGGCACGTGAGGTGCGGGGCCGGGCACTCCGGACTCGGGTTCGGACTCGGGTTCTGGGTCGGGCAATTCGGGGTCGGGCATGCCGTCTCTTCACATTCTTCGCGGGGAGCGTCCAGTCGCTCGGAGACCCACTCATCGCCCCGGAGTTCACCGGAACCGGCTCACGAGGAGACCGAACTTATCCCGGCCGACCGGCTTTAACCGCTCCTTATGCGCGGCCAGAGGGCCTTCCACTCCATCGAGTGACCTACCTGCTTTACGTATTGCCCTATGGATTCACTCGTGTGAATGCGGACCGGTACCGGCCGTGCCGGAGACGGGCACCGCGTCGTTCCCTCCGTGGCATTGCCCTCATCCGCACTGCCCCCTCGTCATACAACGATCGTCGTAGGCCGATCGTCGTACACAGAACCGGAAGGAGCGGCGCGTGGATACATGCCCCACGATGCCCCGGGGCCTGAGCCGGCTGCTGACCGCGACCGGGCGCGGCGCCGTGCACTGCCGCCGCGCCGTGCTGTCGCTGGCCGCGGCGGTAACCCTGCTGTGCGCACTGGCCGGTTACGACGTCGCGGCCCGGCTGGTCAGCGGAGGCTACGTCCCCGAGTCCGCGCCCTCCGCCCAAGCCCTCAAGGCCATGGAGGACTTCGGCGGCGGCGCCCCCGGCTTCGTACTGCTGGCGCGCGCCGAGGGCGGCGTCGACGCACCCGGCGCCCGGCGCGCCGGGGAGCGGCTGGTCTCCCGGCTGCTCGCCGACAGCCGGGTCAGCGGGGTGGACTCCTACTGGACCGGCGCCGTACGCCCGGGCCGTCCCGCGCCGCCGGTGACCGACGCATCGCCCGTGACCGACGCGTCCGCGCTGACGCGGGCGCTGCGCACACCGGACGGGCACACCGCCGTGGCGCTGGTACGGCTGCGGGGCGGCGCCGGTGAGGTACGGGCCGCGGTGGACCGGCTGCTGCCCGAGGTCACCGGCGCCCAGGGTCCGCTGGAAGTCGGTGTGACCGGGCAGGCCGCCGCGCTCAGAGATCTGGAGTCGCAGAGCGAACGGGACCTGCGCACGGCCGAACTCCTCGCCGCCCCCGCCGTGTTGCTTCTGCTGCTCTGGGCCTTCGGAAGCCTGTGGGCGGCGCTGCTGCCGCTGGCCGTCGGCGCGGTGGCGGTCGCCGGCGCGCTGGCGGTGCTGCGCGCGCTGACGGAGCTGACGGACGTGTCGGTGTTCGCGCTGAACCTCACCACCGCCGTTGGTCTGGCGATGGCCGTCGACTACAGCCTGTTCCTGGTCGCCCGCTACCGGGAGGAACGCGCCGGCGGTGTCCCGCACGACGACGCGCTGCGCCGGATGATGATCACGGGCGGGCGCACTGTCGTCGTCTCCGCGGCCGTCGTCGGGGCCGCCCTGACGGGGCTGCTGCTCTTCCCCCTGTACTTTCTGCGCTCCCTCGCCTGGGCGGGCCTCGCGGTCGTGGCGCTGGCCGCCGCGGCGTCGCTCCTGCTGGTCCCCGCCGCCCTGGCCTGTCTGGGCGAACGCCGGGCGGGCACCGACTGGTTCGCGCGGCGGCGGCTGCGCGGAGCGCCGGAGGACGGGCGCTGGTACCGGCTGGCGACCACGGCCATGCGGCGCCCGCTGGCGGTCACCATCGGGGTCGTCCTGATCCTGGCCGCGCTCGCGCTGCCGTTCCGGCACGCGGTCTTCGGGCTCAGCGACGAACGCGTACTGCCCGCCACCGCGCCCGTGGCCACGACGGCGCGCGCCCTGCGAACGGAGCTGCCCTCGGTCGCCGCCTCCTCCCTCGATGTGGTGCTGCCGCGCTGGCAGGCCGACTCACCGCGGCGCCTGGCCGAGCTGGACGACTACGCCCGCCGGCTGTCCGCGCTGCCCGGAGCGGCCGGAGTGCGCACCGTCACCGGTCTCTACGCGTCGGGACGCCCCCTGCTGAGCTGCCCCGCCCGGCCCGGCGATCCCGCCATGGCAAAGGCCACCTGCGCCGATCTCGCCGGCCGCCATCGCGCGGCGGCCGGGACCTGGGTCGCCGTGAGCGGCCCGGCGGCGGCCTACGGGCCGGAGAGTACGCGGCTGGCCCGTGCCGCACGGGCTGTCAGTGCCCCCGCCGGAGCCCGGCTCGCCGGGCCGGCGGCGGAGCTGGCCGACATCAAGACCGCCCTCGCCCAACGGCTGCCCTACGCGGCCGGGTTGGTCACCCTCTGCACCCTGGCCCTGCTCGCGCTGTTCACCCGTAGTCTCTTCCTGCCCGTCAAGGCGCTGCTGATGAATCTGCTCAGCCTCACGGCGACCGCCGGCGGCATGGTCTGGATCTTCCAGGAAGGTCATCTGCGCTTCCTGACCGGTGATTTCACGGTCACCGGCACCACCGATCCGCTGACCCCGATGATCGCGGTGTGTCTGGCCTTCGGGCTCTCCATGGACTACGAGGTACTTCTGCTCTCCCGTATCGGTGAGGCCCATGCCCGTACGCGCGACACGGTCCGGGCCACGGCGGCCGGACTCCAGGCGGCGGCGCCGCTGTTCACCGCCTCGGCCGGGGTCGTCGTCGCCGTACTGCTCGCCCTGGCCACCGCGGACATCACGGTGATCAAGCTCATCGGCGTGACCGTCGCGCTGTCTCTCCTCCTTGACGCCCTGCTGATCCGCCCGCTGCTGGTTCCGGCGGTGATGGCACTGGCGGGGCCGGTCAACTGGTGGCTGCCGCAGGGGATCCGGCGCCGTCCCCCTAAGTCGGTCACGCGTCCCCGTACCCCTGTGGAACCCAACGCTGTGGAACCCATCGCCGAGCCCAACGCCCCCGTGGGAGGCCGCCGATGAGCCCGCTCCCCCGGCCCCGGGTCACCGCCACCGCGCTGCTCGGCGGTCCGCTGCCCGCCGCCGCGCTGCACGCCCTCGCGACCAGGGGCAGCGGGCCCGTCAGCGAGGTACAGAGCCTGCTGACCGGCCGGCCGGCCGCGACCGTGCCGCACTCCACGCCCGCCGATGTGTTCACGGCGATCGCCACCGCGGCCGACGCGCAGCGCGTATGGGCCCGGCGTACGGAGCGCGACCGGCGTGCCGCCCTGGCCCGGCTGGACCGCTGGATCGCCCGGCACCGTACCTACCTCGGTGAGCTGCTGGCCCACGGCGCCGGTCTGTGCGGCAGGGACACCGCGGCCGAACTGCGCGCCGCGGGGCGCGCCCTGCGCCCCGGCCGCCGTACGGTCCTTCCGCGCCCCCGTGGTGTGCCGCGGATCCGCGAACTGCCCCGGCCGCGACCGGCCACGTCCGTCGCCACGCACACCGACGACAGCAGGCCGCTCGCCTCGCTGCTCGAAGCCGCGGTGCCCGCGCTCCTCGACGGCAGCGCCGTCCTCAGCCATGTCTCCCCACGCGCCGCCGTGCTCGCCGCGCGGCTGTGCGCGGCAGCGGTCGCGGCCGGTCTCCCCGCCGGGATCTGGCGGCTGGTCATCGCCCCGCCCGGCTCGCTGACCGCCGCGGTCCTCGACGAACACGCGGAGACGGTGATCCCGCCCTGCTGCCCGGCGCCCTGCCCCGGAGCGCGTCGGCCGGGCCTGCTGGTGGTACGGCACGACGCCCGGCTGCGTACGGCCGTCGCCCAGGCCGGCCGCGCCTGCTTCTCCCGGGCGGGGCAGGGCTGTACGGCCGCGCCGCTCATCGCCGTACACGACACGCACCACGGCACGTTCCTGCGGCGGCTCGCCAGCCTGGCCGCCCAACTGCCGGCGGGCGCGCCGGGCGTGCGGTCCTCCGCCCTGTCCTCGCTCCCGGGACGCGGCCCCTGCGCGGACTTCGCGCGCTTCGCGCGGAGCATCGCCCACGACGCCAGGCTCCATCCCGTCCTCACCGGCGGACACCGCCCGGACCTCGCCCCCTATCTGCACGAACCCGTCATCGCCGGGACGGCCGGTGGCCCTGGCCCCGGTCCGCTGCCGGATCCGGCGCTGCTCACCGCACTTCCGCCGGGACCGCTCGCGCTCGTCGTCCGCTACACCCACTGGTCCGACGTCCTCACGCTCGCCCGCCACACCGGCCGGCACGCCACCCTGATCACGAACGGCCGGTCCGCGCACCTCGCCGCCCAGTTCGCGGGGCTTCGGGCAGCTGACATCCACTAGACGAGTAAGTCCGGCCTCGAACCACGGCACGGGGCGGGTGTCATGGCGCGGGCATCGCGTCTTCCTTCTCGGCGTAACCCGGTGCGGCGTCCACCGTGTTCACGGGGCGCGGCGCCCGGAGGGAGCGGACCTGGGGCGAGAGCAGCGCCGCGCCCGTGGCGAGGATGACGAGGGCCGCGCAGCCGACCAGCGCGGGACCGGTGCCGACGCGCTCGGCGACGGGGCCGGCGACCAGCAGACCGAGCGGTGCGAGGGCCACGGATCCGAACAGGTCGTACGCGCTGACGCGGGACAGCGCCTCTTCGGGGACCTCGCGCTGGATGGTGGTGACCCACAGCACCCCGAAGATGTCGTTGGCGATGCCCGAGCAGAACATGGCGACGGCGATCGACCAGATCGGCGCGTCCACGCCGAGCAGGATCATGGGCGCGGCGAACGGGAAGGTGGCCAGCACCGCGACCAGCATCGGCCTGCGCACCCGGATACGGGCGGCGATGCCCGCGCCGGCGAGCATCCCCAGCGCCTGCGCGGCGATGATCAGCGACCAGGCCCGCGCGCCGCCCAGATGGTCGTTGGCCGCCAGTGGGCCGAGGACCCCGACGGTGGCGTTGACGGCGGCGACGACGAGCGTGTACTGCGCCACGACGACCCACAGCCACTGCCGTGAGAAGAACTCGTACCAGCCGTCCCGCAGATCGGCCCAGCCGGAGGACGCGGCACGGGGCCGCCTGGTGAGCCGCAGACCGTTCACGAGCACCGCGCTGAGCACGAAGGAGACGGCGTTCAGCGCCAGGGCCCAGCCCGCCCCGACGAAGGCGACGGTCACCCCCGACAGCGCCAGACCGAGCAGCGTCGCGCTGTTCGTGCCCATCCGCAGCAGCCCGTTGGCGCGCTGCAACGCGCTCTCGGGAACGATGAGCGGTACGACCCCTTCCAAGGCCGGCATGAACAGCGCGGTGGCCGTCCCCGCCAGAACCGCCAGCGCGCACAGGGCCCACAGCGGCGCGTTCCCCGTGAGGATCATCGTGGCCAGTCCCGCGTAGGCGGCGGCGCCGACGACATCGGCGAGCACCATCAGCCGCGATCGCGACATCCGGTCGGCGATCACCCCGCCGACGAGGATGAACAGCAGCATCGGCAGCGCCTGGCAGGCCAGCACCAGCGACAACTGCCCCGGCCCGGCCCCGGGCAGGGCGAGGACGGCGAAGGCCAGGGCGACCCGGGCGAACGCGTTGCCCAGAACCGAGATGGTGCGTGCGGCGGCGAGCAGCAGAAATCGCCGGTCGCGCAGGAGCGGCGGCGCCGCCGGAGCTGCTGTCATGGCCGGTGACCTTAGGCCGTGTCGCGGTGACCGGTGTGCCTTTCAGGACGGGGACACACCCGGCCGGATCGCCCGGGGCCGGCGGTGCCGTGCCCGCCCCGGGCGGCGGAATCTCAGCTACCGTCCCGCGCGTCCGTCAGTCCCTTCGGCCGGAAGACGATCCTGTCGTATGTCACCGCGCACCCCTCGCCCGTGGGCGACTGCGCCAGAAAGCCGACGCGCGCGGACGCGGCGCCCGCGGGCGTGCCCAGCGTGAAGACGCGGACGAAGGTCCACCGCTCGCCGTCCGGGGAGGCGTGGAAGGCGAACGCCCGGCCGGTGCGGCTGATCCGCAGCCAGTAGCTGTCGCCGTCCACCACAAAGGAGTTGGCGTCGTCGGAGTGGCCGCGGGTGACGACCGTACAGATCGTCGGGCGCTCCGGCGACAGCTCCAGGCAGAGCTTGGCCCAGTGCTGTGCGTCGGCCTCCAGCGTGAGCACTCCCGCGTCGAAGGCGGCGGCGAAGCCGACCGTGACGCGGGCGATCAGCTGGAAGTCGCCGTCCGGGATGCCGAGCAGGCGCGGCGCGTCGGAGGCCGGCTCCAGGGACACGCCCGCCGGTGGTACGAAGCGGTCCTGCCGGGCGCCCGCCCGGCCGGTGAGCGCTCCGTCCGCGTAGCGCCACGCGCCCTCGGGGCCGTACGGCCGCAGCGGGAACGGCAGTTCGGGGAGGTCGATCCGGTCGCTCATGCGCTCGGCTCACCGTTCTCGTATCGCGGATCTCGTATTCACGAAGCTCCGATCTCAGTTCTCGGAGCTCCGATCTCGGAGCTCAGTTCTCCGGACGGCCGTCCACCCGGCGCGGCAGATCCAGGGGGTTGTCGTCACGCAGCTCCGCAGGGAGCAGCGCGGCCGGGGTCGACTGGTACGAGACCGGGCGCAGCCAGCGCTCGATCGCCGTGGCGCCGACCGAGGTCGAGGTGGAGGTGGTCGCCGGGTAGGGGCCGCCGTGGTGCTGTGCGGGGGCGACGGCGACACCGGTCGGCCAGCCGTTGACCAGGACGCGTCCGGCCAGCGGGGTCAGTTCCGCGAGCAGCCCGGCGGCGCCCGGCGCGGTCCCGTCGGCCTCCTCCTCGGCGAGCTGGAGGGTGGCGGTGAGATTGCCGGGGAGCCGGGAGAGTACGGACGTGATCTCGGCCGGGGAGCTGTACCGCGCGACGACGGTCACCGGGCCGAAGCACTCCTCCAGCAGCAGATCGTGTGCGCCGTCGGCGGTCAGCAGCTGCGCGTCCACCGTCAGGAAGCCCGCGCTGACGGTGTGTTCACCGCCGGCGCCGGGGGTGATCGGGGCGTCCACGCCGGGCAGCGCGGCCCGTTCGCGTACGCCCGCGACGAAGGCGTCCCGCATCCGGTGGTCCAGCATCACCCCGGGCTCGGTCTCGCTGACGGCCGCCGTCAGGGACTTCACCAGCCGGTCGCCCGGCTCACCGGCCGGAGCCAGTACGAAACCGGGCTTGGTGCAGAACTGCCCCTCCCCCAGCGTCATCGAGCCGGCCAGCCCCGCACCGATCTGCTCGGCGCGCTCGGCCGCGGCGGCCTCGGTGATCACGACGGGGTTGAGCGAGCCCAGCTCGCCGTGGAAGGGGATGGGCGTGGGCCGGGCGGCGGCGGCGTCGAAGAGCGCGCGTCCGCCCCGTACGGAACCGGTGAAACCGGCCGCCGACACCAGCGGGTGCCGTACCAGCTCGACGCCCGCCTCGAAGCCGTGCACGAGATTCACCACGTCCTCCGGCAGCCCCACTTCCGCGGCGGCCCTGCGCAGCACGGAGGCGCACAGTTCGGAGGTGGCGGGGTGGTCCGGATGCGCCTTGACGACGACGGGACAGCCGGCCGCGAGCGCGCTCGCGGTGTCGCCACCGGGCACGGAGAAGGCGAGTGGGAAGTTGCTCGCGGAGTAGACGGCGACGACACCGAGCGGCACCTTCCAGCGGCGCAGATCGGGCCAGGGCGGGGTGCGGTCGGCGTCGGCGTGGTCGATCCGTACGTCGAGGAAGGCTCCCTCCTCGACCACCTCGGCGAAGGCCCGCAGCTGGGCGGTGGTACGGGCCAGTTCGCCCGTGAGCCGGACGGGGCCGAGCGCGGTCTCCGCGTCCGCGGCCTCGATGACATGCTCTCCGGCCTCGTCGAGCAGATCGGCCGCCGTACGGAGCAGGGCGGCGCGCGCGGTACGGTCGGCGAGCGCGGCCCGCGCGGCGTGCGCGCCGCGTACCGCGCGGTCGACCTCCTCCGCCGTCGCCTCGTGCGCGACCTGCTCGCGCTGCTTCCCTGTTCGGGGGTCGACACTCCAGACTGGTGCTGCTGCCACCGCGACTTCCCTTCCCGACGTACCGATTGAGCGACGTACCGTACGAGCGACTGACCGTGCGAGCGACGTACCGTGCGAGCGACTTACGGACCGCTGACACCCCTCAGGACTTGTTCGGTATTCTGAACAGAGTTCCTGATGGTGAATCGCTAGGACTCTATTTCCGCGCGTTCCGTGTGGTCAAGAGTGGTCAGGAGAACAAGCCAAGTGGGCGAGAAGGGGCGAGGGACGATGTCGACCGCGGAGACCGGTGGCGCACAAGTGAAGTCCGCGGTGCGGACGGTGGAACTGCTGGAGTACTTCGCGGGACGCCCCGGCATGCACTCGCTCGCCGCCGTCCAGGAAGCGGTCGGATACCCCAAGTCCAGCCTCTACATGCTGCTGCGCACGCTGGTGGAACTGGGCTGGGTGGAGACGGACGCGACGGGCACGCGGTACGGCATCGGCGTACGGGCCCTGCTGGTCGGCACCTCGTACATCGACGGTGACGAGGTCGTCGCCGCCGCACGCCCCACGCTGGACCGGCTCTCCGACGACACCAGCGAGACCATCCACCTCGCGCGGCTCGACGGCACGAATGTCGTCTATCTCGCCACCCGGCAGTCCCAGCACTATCTGCGGCCCTTCACCCGGGTCGGCCGCCGGCTGCCCGCCCACTCCACCTCGCTCGGCAAGGCGCTGCTGGCGACCCACAGCGACGAGCAGGTGCGCAAGCTGCTGCCGGAGACCCTGCCCGCCCTGACCGAGCACACCATCACCGACCGCGAGAAACTCATCGAGGAGCTGCACACCGTACGGGAGCAGGGCTACGCGGTGGACCGCGAGGAGAACACGCTCGGGCTGCGCTGCTTCGGTATCGCGATCCCCTACCGGACACCGGCGCGTGACGCGATCAGCTGCTCGGTGCCGGTGGCCCGGCTCACCCCCGGGCACGAGCAGATGATCAAGGACACCCTGTTCGACGCGCGCGACCGGCTCACGCTCGCCACCCGGCGGCTCTGACCGGCGCCCCTGACCGGCGGCTCTGACCGGCCGGTGGATTCGGTCATGCCGAGGATGAGGAATTCCTGAGAAGCGAGCGGGGCGGGAACGCCGTCCCCGCCGCCGCTCGTCCCTCATACGGGATGAACAAGACGATCAGACACACAGCGGTCATCTGTCTGCTGCTGGTGCTCGCCCTGCTGGTGCGGGCCACCTGGGTGCAGGCGTACGAGGCCAGGGCCCTCGCGGACGACAAGCACAACCGGCGGAACATCATGGCGCAGTACGCGCAGCCGCTCGGTGACATCATCGTGGCCGGCTCGCCGGTCACGGGCTCCAGAAAGACGGCGAGCGGCGATCTGGCGTACGAGCGCACGTACACGGACGGCGCGCTCTACGCACCCGTCACCGGCTACAGCTCACAGGCGTACGGCTCGACCCAGCTGGAGGGCATCTACTCCGGTGTCCTGGACGGGACGGACAGCCGGCTGAAGAACCCGCTGGACGCGATCATGGGCAAGCAGACCGCGCCGGGCGACGTACTGACCACGATCGACCCCGCCGTGCAGGAGGCCGGATACCGCGCGCTGGGCGGCAAGAAGGGCGCCGCCGTGGCGATCGACCCGGTGACCGGACGGGTGCTCGGGGTGGTCAGCACGCCCTCGTACGACCCCACGAAGATCAGCGGTACCACGGACGGCGACGCCTGGCAGCAGCTGACCGGGGACGCGGAGAAGCCGATGGTCAACCGCGCGCTGCGGCAGCCGCTGCCGCCGGGCTCGACGTTCAAGCTGGTGGTCGCGGCGGCGGCGCTGGAGGACGGTCTGTACGGCTCGGTCGACGAACGGACCGACAGCCCCGATCCGTACACCCTGCCCACCACGACCACCGTTCTGCGCAACGAGAACAGCTCCGCGCCGTGCGAGAACGCCACCATCCGCACCGCGCTCGAATACTCCTGCAACACCGTCTTCGCGAAGATGGCCGACGAACTCGGCCAGGACAAGGTCCGCGCGATGGCGGAGAAGTTCGGGTTCAACGACGCCACGCAGGAAATGCCGGTACGCGCCTCACAGAGCGTGTATCCGTCCGGCATGGACCGGGCGCAGACGGCGCTGACGGGGATCGGCCAGTTCGATGTGACCGCGACCCCGCTCCAGATGGCCATGGTCTCGGCGGCTCTGGCCAACGACGGACTGCTCGCGGCGCCGCACATGGTGTCGAAGGTGGTGGACGCGAGCGGCGACACCCTCCAGTCGTACCAGGACGGCGATACGCGGCGGATCGTCTCCTCGTCGACGGCCGAGCAGCTGCGCAGCGCGATGGTGGCGGTCGTCCAGGACGGTACGGGGACGAACGCGCGGATCGACGGCGCCGAGGTGGGCGGCAAGACGGGCACCGCGCAGCACGGCGTGGACAACGTCAACACGCCGTACGCCTGGTTCACCTCGTACGCGAAGGACTCGTCCACCGGCAAGCAGGTGGCGGTGGCGGTTGTCGTGGAGGACTCGGGCGCGGCGCGTTCGGAGGTCAGCGGGAACGGTCTGGCCGCGCCGATCGCGCAGAAGATGATGGCGGCGGCGCTGAACTGACCGGGCGCCCCCGGCCGCGCGGGGCATGACGCACGGCCGGGGGAGCGGGGGCCGTTACGCGCTCTGGGCGGCCGCCTCCTCCGCCGTGAGCCGCGGCCGGCCCGCGCCCGCCGCGCGCTTGGTGCCCGGCCCGGAGGCCGCCGGGGCCGCGGGATCGGCGGGACGGCGGGTGTGCCAGTCGGTCACCGCCTGGTAGGCGGCCGCGACCTCCAGCAGCCGGTCCTCCTCGTACGGCGCACCGCCGAGGATGACCCCGGAGGGAAGCCCCGCCGTGAACCCGATGGGGAAGGCGATCTCCGGCAGTCCGAGGATGTCGAACGGCACGGGTCCCGTCTGGAGCAGCACGTCGCAGCGGGACAGGACGCCGTCGAGGACCTCGCGGAGCAGATGGTTCTTGGCCCGCTGCGCCGTGATCCACTCGTCGCCGGAGAGCATCAGCCCCTGGAGCCAGCTGAGCAGCGAGACACCGAACAGGGCCGGGTCCTCGCGCAGCCAGTGCCGGAACGGTTCCGTCCGCTCGGACAGCCGCGCGTCGTTGAACATGCCGGTCAGCAGCGGCCAGTCAGCCGGATAGGTGATGTCGACCAGCGTCACGCCTGAGATGGCGTCGATGCGGTCGAGGAACGCCTTGCGCACCTCCGTCGCGGAGTTGAGGAAGTCCGCGGGCACCCCGATCCGGGTGGCCCTGCGCATCCGTACGGCGCCGCCCCGCCCGGCCACGGGGGTCGCGGCCCGTACGAGATCGGGGAGGCCGGGCAGCCCGAGCGTGCGCGGATCGTGCGCGTCGGGCCCCGCCATCACGGCGAGCATCAGCGCCGCGTCCATCGCGTCGCGCGCCAGCGGTCCCGGATGGTCCCGGGTGTACGACAGGGGGATCACGCCGTACGCGGAGACCCGGCCCATGGTGGGCTTCAGCCCGGTGAGGTTCTGCCGGTTGGAGGGCAGGACGATGGATCCGCCCGTCTGCGTGCCGATGGAGGACGAGGCCATCCGGCCGGCGACGGCGCAGGCGGGGCCGGTGGAAGAACCGCCCGGATCGGTGGCCGGGTTGTCCGGCGTCCACGCGTTGACGGTGGTGACCGTCCCGTTCGGGGTGGTCGCGCGCGTGGTGGCGAGCGGGCCCATCTGGCCCTTGCCCAGCACGATGCCGCCCGCGGCGGTGAGCCGGGCGACCGCGGTGGCGTCGTGGTTGGGGACGAAGTCCGCGAAGATAAGGGAGTTGCAGCGCGTCGGCACACCGCGCGTGAAGTAGTTGTCCTTGACGCAGAGCGGGATGCCGCTCAGCACCCCGCGCCGCCCGCCGCTCCGGTCGGCCTTGCGCGCCGCGGCGAGCGCGGTCTCGCCGGTCACCTCGGCGTACGCCTGATAGGTGGAGTCGTAGGTCCCGATACGGTCGAGATACGCCTCGACGAGGGCGGTGGACGTCAGCTTGCGGCGACTCATCAGGACCGCGGCTTCGGCGAGGGTCGCCTCCGTGGGGTCGCGGCGCGCCGCGTCACGCACGTCGATGCCGGCCCCGTCGAGGTCGGGGACGTACGGCCGGGAATTCCCCGTACTCGCCTGGGAGACGGCGGCGGCGGGCGGTGCGAGGGCGGTGCCGCTCACGACAGCGCCCGTCACGGCCGCCGAACCGGCCAGGAAGATCCGGCGGTTGACGGCGCGGCTCATCGTGCGTCCGCCTTTCCGGTCCATGCCTCGGTGATCGACGGATAGAGCAGTGGCGGCGCGGCCTGCTGCGCGTACGCGGCGGTCGGCGCCCCGCTCACCGGCGGCGCCCAGCCCGCTATGGCCCCGGGGACCGTGGCGACGAAGGACCGCAGCGAACGCAGCGCCTGGTCGCGGGTGGGCACGCCGGTCGCGGGGTCCGGCTGCGTGGGCAGCAGATCGAGATCGACGCCGGCCAGCGCCAGTCTGGTCCGTATGTAGGCGTCCAACTGCTCCTGTGTGGGTGGCTGAGGCTGGCTCAACAGAACCTCCGGGATGCGCATGCCGTGCGGGGGGGGTGCAGCCTGGACTTCATCAGCCGTCGATATCCGCCCCATTGAGCACATGCTTCACGGGAGTTACAGAGAACGCTCAGTCCCCGCCGGGCCGGAGCCACTGAATGTTCCCAACGCGCCGGCGCCGGCGCTCGGCGCGGGTCTGATCGCGCTGGCCGGCCCGGCCGTACTGCTGCCGGTGACCGGGGCGGCCGGGCTGCTCACCGCACTGGCGCCGGCCGCCCCTGGTCACGCGCGGAAGAAGACCCCCCGGCCGCGTCCGCCCCGCTCAACCACCGAGATCCGACAGCGCCTCCCGGACGGCCTTCAGATCCGCGTCCGAGGCCAGTCCCGCGTGATACAGCCGCAGTTCGGTCGCTCCGAGCGCCTTCGCCCGCGCCGCGTCGTCGGCGAGAGCGGCCGGGGCTCCGCCCATGCCGGTGACAACCGTGAAGTTCGCGGCCAGGACGGACGCTTCGGTGCCGTGGCCCGCGAACGGGCTCAGCATCGTCTCCGCCGCGCCCCCGGTGCAGGGCAGGACGACCCCGTCCGCGACCCCGAGGATGTGCGCCGGGTCCACCCCGGCGTTGGCGCCGACGTGATACGACTCCGGGTCGGCGTGCAGCAGCACCTGGAAGCCGGGCCCGGCCGCCGCCCGTACGGCCGCGACCGCCCGCTCCTGGAGCGTACGGGCGACCGAGCCGCGCCACTCGGCGGTGACGGCGGCGAGATCCGCACCGAGAAGCTTCTCGACCGAGGACCAGCCCGCCTCGTCGGAGCCGCTGGCCCAGGCAGGCCCCAGCGCGCGCCGCACGGCGGCGGCCAGTTCGTCCGGCGGGGCCCCGAGGCCGGCGTACCCCTCCCGGCAGACGGCGCAGAAGCAGAGCGACATCAGATACCGCGCCGCGTCGCCGAGGCCGACGCCCGCGATCTTGTCGTGGGCGTGCAGATGCGCGAGCCCGTACCAGCCGCAGGACTCCAGCTCGGTGCCGTGCGCCCCGGGCCGTACGGCGGCCTCGGCCGCCAGCTCCACCAGATACGCGCCGACCGCCGGCCGGGCGATACAGGGCGCCCAGGGGTAGCGGTCGCCGTAGGCGTTCACCACGGAGGTCTCGGGACGCTCGGCGCCGAGGCGGGAGTTGTGGGCGAGGACCACCCAGCTGTGCACATCGAGACCCGCGTCGGCGAGGGCCGCCGCGGCCTCGCCGTACGCGTCGCCGGGGGCCCAGGACCCGGCGGGGTACGGACGCGGCTCATGGCGCGCCCAGCGCGCGTCGTCCACCGGGTAGAGGACCGCGGCGTGTTCGGCGGTGACCACGCGGTGGCGCGGGTGGCGCGGGGTCAGCGCGCGGGTGGAGTGGTAGGCGGAGGCGAGGGTGACCTGCCGGACGCCGAGGTCCGCGATCCTGGCGGGGGCGTCCGGGTCGCCCACCACGTCCCAGGGGTAGAGGAAGGCCGAGGTCTTCACGCGGCGCCGCCTTCCGTACCGGTCCGGGTGCCCGCGCCGTCCTGGTCCTCGTCGCCGTCGTCGCCGCGCAGCACGGCCCGGCCCCGCTCGATGATCTCGGCCAGTTCCTTGATGTGCGCGGGCTGTGGCTCGCTCAGTGGCGGCCGTACCTCCCCGACGTCCAGTCCGCCCAGCCGGACGCCCGCCTTGACGAGCGAGACGGCGTATCCGCGTCCTTTGCCGCGCAGTTCGACCAGGGGGCGGTAGAAGCTGTCCAGCAGCCGGTTCACGGTCGTGTCGTCGCCGGTGGTCAGGGCCCGGTGGAAGGCGAGCGCGATCTCGGGGACGAAGCAGAAGACGGCGGAGGAGTAGAGGGTGACGCCGATGCCCCGGTAGGCGAGACCGGTGAGTTCGGCGGTGGGCAGGCCGTTGAAGTAGAGGAAGTCGCGGTCCGGCTCCTCGGTGCGTACGGCGCTGAGGATGCGCTGCATCAGTTCGAGGTCGCCGTAGCCGTCCTTGAGGCCGGCGATGCCGTCCACGCGGGCGAGTTCCACGACGGTCTCGGGGGTGAAGACGGCGTTGTCGCGCTGGTAGACGATCGTCTCCAGCGAGGTGGCGCCCGCCAGCGCGGTGTAGTGGCGCAGCAGGCCCTCCTGGTCGGCGACGACCAGATAGGGCGGCATCGCGAGCAGTCCGTCCGCGCCGGCCTCCTCGGCGAGCCGCGCGTACTGGACGGCGAGCGCCGTGCCGTATCCGGCGCCGGCCACGACCGGGACGCGCCCCGCGGTCTCCTCGACGGCCGCGGCCACGCAGGCGCGGAACTCCTCCGGGGTGAGGGCGTGGAACTCGCCGGTGCCGCAGCAGGCGAAGACGGCGGCGGCTCCCGCGGCGACGCCTTCGCCGACATGCGCGCGGTACGCGTCGAGGTCGAGCGCGCCGTCGGGCCCGTACGCGGTGACGGGGAAGAACAGCGGCCCGGCCACTTGAGTCAGGCGGGCGGCGAGCGGGGCTGAGGTCACGGGCGCTCCCTGGGCCATGCGTCGAGCGGCGACCGCTCGTGCACAATTATGATCGATGTCCATATCCCTGAACGACGCCACGCTAGGGCAGTCGCGCGCCACGGGTCAAGACGGAAAACCGCAACCCAGAGACGGATTCCCGCACTCCGGGCGAGACTTGACGGTGCTCCGCCCCACTCCCTAGTTTGTCCACGCATGTGAATTCTATTTACGGATCTGAGTCTGTATCCGTGCGCCCGGTTCCGAGCCGCGAGGAGATCTCCCCCATGCCCGCACCCCGTACCGTCCTGCTCACCGGCGCCGCCGGCGGCCTCGGCACCCTGATGCGGGGCCTGCTGCCCGCGTACGGCTACGAGCTGCGGCTCTTCGACGCCACCCCCATCGAGGGCGAGCCCGAGGCCATCACCGCCGATCTCGCGGACAGGGAGGCGCTGCGGGAGGCGGTCCGGGGCGTCGACGCGATCATCCATCTCGCGGGCATCTCGCTGGAATCCACCTTCGACAAGATCCTGCGCGCGAACATCGAGGGGACGTACAACCTGTACGAGGCGGCCCGCGCCGAGGGCGTCGGACGCACCGTCTTCGCCTCCAGCAACCACGCGGTCGGCTTCACGCCGCGCCCGCGGGCGGACGACCCGCTGATCCCCGTCGACACCCCGCGCCGCCCCGACACGCTCTACGGACTCTCCAAGTGCTTCGGCGAGGACCTGGCGCAGCTCTACTGGGACCTGCACGGCCTGGAGACCGTCTCCGTACGGATCGGTTCCTGCTTCCTGGAGCCCAGCACCGTCCGCATGCTCTCCGTC
This sequence comes from Streptomyces sp. NPDC056835, assembly GCF_042789485.1. Lineage (NCBI taxonomy): Bacteria > Bacillati > Actinomycetota > Actinomycetes > Kitasatosporales > Streptomycetaceae > Streptomyces > Streptomyces sp. NPDC056835. The sequence goes on along the minus strand of NZ_JBHUBB010000029.1, from coordinate 6,902 downwards.
TGGCTGAGCCCCGGCGACTGCGCGCGGCTCTTCCACGCCGCCCTCACCGCCGAGGGCGTCGGCCACAGCGTCGTCTACGGCTCCTCCGCCAACACCCGGCTGTGGTGGGACCTCACGAGCGCGCGGGCGCTCGGCTACGAGCCGCGGGACGACTCGGAGCAGTACGCCGAGAAGCTCGTCGCGGAACAGGGCGAACTCGACCCGGACAACCGGGACCACGCCTTCCTGGGCGGCACGTTCGCCACCAACCCGCCGCGATGGCCCTACTAGGCCCTGTCGATCTTCGCGAGGACCTGGACGCGCCGGACCCGATCGGCGGAAGGTAAGGGAACGGCAAAGCGGGGTCGTTCGTTACGTCTGGCATGACAGCTATGACCCCCGGCTCGAACATCCCCCTTCCCACCGCCCATGTGGCGGTGGACGTCGCCGCTCCCGTGCGGCTCGACGTATCGGGCCTGCTGCTCACCGCCGACGGCAAGGTGCGCTCAGACGACGACTTCATCTTCTACAACCAGCCGACGGGCCCCGGCGTGACCTACCGCTCCGGCGGCGGCACGGCGCCCGACGCGATCGTCGTCGACACCAGCGCCGTGCCCGCCGGCATCGAGAAGATCGTCGTCACGGCGAGCCCGGACGCGGCGGGGCAGAGCTTCCAGGGCATCGAGCCCACGGCCACGATCCGCGACGCGGGCAGCGGCGGCGCGCTCGCGACGTTCACGCCGCCCCAGCTGGGCGCCGAGACCGCCCTGGTGGTCGTGGAGATCTACCTGCGCAACGGGGCGTGGAAGGTCCGCGCGGTCGGTCAGGGGTACGCCAACGGACTGGCCGGGATCGCCACCGACTTCGGCGTCTCCGTGGAGGAGCCCGCGCCGGCCGCGGTCCCCGCCGCGGCTCCCGCCCCGGCCTCCGTCGCGCCCCCGGCTCCCGCCCGTAGCCGCGCGGGAGCCGACCCCCGGATCGCCGCTCCGCCGGTCCCCGCCACGCCGCCGGCCGCTCCCCCGGCCCCCGCCGCCGCGCCCGGCAGCGGCAAGATCAATCTGGACAAGGGCAAGGTCAGCCTCCAGAAGAACCAGACGGTGTCCCTGGTCAAGGGCGGCCGTCCGCTGCTCACCCAGGTCAAGATGGGCCTCGGCTGGGAGCCCGCGTACCGCGGCAAGGACATCGACCTCGACGCGTCCGTGATCGCCTATGGCCCCAACCGCAACCATCTGGACAGCTGCTACTTCGGCAAGCTCTCCATCCTCAACGGAGCGATCAAGCACTCCGGCGACAACCTCACGGGCGAGGGCGCGGGCGACGACGAGGTGATCGTCGTGGATCTCGGCCGGATCCCCGCCGAGGCGACCGGTCTGGTCTTCACCGTCAATTCCTTCACCGGCCAGAAGTTCACCGAGGTCGCCAAGGCGTACTGCCGGTTGATCGACGCGGCCACGAACGAGGAGCTGGTGCGCTTCGACCTGACCAGCGCCGAGCCGCAGACCGGCGTGATGATGGCCAAGCTGATCCGGCAGTTCTCCGGCGAGTGGGAGATGACGGGTCTGGGCGAGTTCGTCAAGTCCCGTACGGTCCGGGGCATGGTCAAACCCGCCGCGAAGATCCTCTGACGGGCGCTGGGCCGGGTGGCACGATGCCCCCGCGCCGTCGCGGGTCCTGAGGTCCGCGGCGGCCCGGGGGCACGGCCTCCAAGCTCCCGGTTCGGAGCTTCAGAGCTTGGTCAGCTTGGCGAAGGGGCTCAGGATCCTCCCCTGTCGCCCCGAGAAATCGATGAGCACGGCATGGTCGCCCTCGACTCCGATGACTCTTCCCAACCCGAACTGATCGTGCGAGACACGGTCTCCCACATCGAACTGCTCGGGCGGGGGTGAGGCCGGGGCCTGGCGGTTGAAGGGACTGGACGGCAGGTGGCGCCGGGATCCGGCTGACTTTGTCATTACTTTGAGTATGCGCCCAAGGAGCCCCGACGCGCCATGCCCGACGACCGACGGGCACCCGGATCACCCCTTCCAGGGCCAGCGGGCGTCCCGTCCCGCCTCCAGCAGCGGGACCATCCTGAAGGCCGCGTCGGTCAGCCCGCCGAACGTGTGCCGGCCTGCCTCGCCGGACGGGCCGTGCCCGGTCCGGTACCCCGCGAGGTTCCAGGTATAGACCGGGACACCGGCCGGGACCTGCGCCCCCGGGCCGCCCCGGGAGCTGTACGCGGCCTGCTCGTCGGTGACGATCAGCACCCGGTCATGGCGCCGGTAGTGGGTACGGACCGCCTCGGCCGTGTTCGTACCGCCGAGGTCGCCGAAGCGTTCCAGCACCTTCAGCACGGACTCGCCGCGCCGGTACTTCACCGGAGCGCTGCGCGTACCGAACTCCACCAGATCGGCGTCCGCCGCCCGCATCGCCACCGCCGTTCCGAAGATCGCCGCGGCGTCGGCGCGGTTCAGCTCGGAGCGGTCGGAGAGCGGGGACCACATCGAACCCGAACGGTCGACCAGGATCAGCGACCGGCCGGGCAGCGAGGGCACGTTGGCCAGTGAGTGGCCGAGCGCCCGCTCCAGCGGATACGCCCAGCGCAGCGACGGCGCGTGCTGGTACGCGGCGAGATAGCGGAACGGGAACTGCCGTGCCTTGGCGACCACTTCGGGATCCGCGATCCTGTCGGCCACCCGGGCGGCGACCTCGTCGCTGACACCCGCCTGATCGAAATTCCGCAGATTGCGCAGCAGGGCCATGGCGCCCATCGACGGAATGACTGCCTCCCAGGCAGCCGCGTCCATCGGCCCCTGGAGCCAGCCGGCCAGCGCCTCCCAGGTCATCCCCGCCTCAGCGAGCCGCGCCGCCCCGTCGGGAGCGGTGATCACCGCGCGCCGCCGCTCGACCGGCACCTCCATCAGGGCCCGGTGGGCGGTGAGCGTGCGATTCGACAGCGGCGGAACAGCCGCCTCCGGGTGGTGCCTGCGGTCGAGTGCGTAGCGGAACAGCTCGCCCTGCCACGCCTTCGCCGGGTCGGGCGAGGCATGCACCAGATTGAGGATGTCGCCGAATCGATAACCCTTCGCGGCGGTGTCGTACTTCAGCAGCGACTTTCCGTTGTAAAGCCGCCGCACGGCGTCAGCGATTCCACGCTTGACGGGCTTGGGCACATTGCGGCCGTATCGCGAGATCCAGTAACCGAGCAGTTCACCGGGCTCGTCCGCGCGCAGCAGAACGGAGTCGACCACCCGCCGGTTCGCCGGACCGTCCGTGGCGCCCGCGTCGAGCCGCGCCTTGACGTATTCGGCGGCGCCCACGATCGACGCGGTACGCAGCTGCCCCTCACCGCGCAGCCAGCCGAGCAGCCCGGCGGTCCACTCCGGTTCCGTGACGGCGAGCTGCCGCACGAGCGCGCGGAACCGCTCGTCGCGCGCCTCGCCGGACTCATAAGTCGTCTGCTGGGAAACGAAGTTGGCGACCGCGAGCAGGAACAGCTCAGACTTCGCCTCGCGCAGGACGCCAACGCCGCCCTCATGGGTACGGGCGACGGCGATCGACCGCACGGGCGAAGCGGGACGGGTGCTGGCCGCACGGGTATTGAAACGGGACATCAGAATTCCCCCGAATTCCAGAAATGGATTCCAGGGAGGGCACGACGGAACAGCGGCGGCCTCGCCTCCGCACGCCGCGCCTCCCGAGATCAGAATCGGCGGCGGCGTGATTTCATCCAAAGAAGTAGCCGCTGCCCGCGCACCGGGAGGTGCGAAGTGGTGTGTCCAGAGATCAAGGCCGGCGGAACCAACAGATGGTGCTCTGCCACTGAGCTACACCGGCATGAGTACCGATGGCGGGATTCGAACCCGCGGCCTCCCCATTATGAGTGGAAGTAGGTCCTGCCTGTCGCACCTGGACACGCATGACTTTAGAGAGGCAACGGGTCCGTCTGCCACAGGTTTTCAGTCCCGGGGAGAGCGCCGCCACGGGCCGGTGATGGCCAGCATGATGCCCGGCTCCTGGATATTGGCGAACAGCGTGCGGCCGTCCGGCGAGAACACGACACCCGTGAACTCGCTGTCATTGAGGTCGTTGCGCGCGATGGGGTACGTACGTCCGCGCTCCGTCGCCCCGAAGAGATGCTGAAGGCCCTCGCCGTCCTCCGCGATGACCAGACCGCCGTACGGCGAGACGGTGATGTTGTCCGGCCCGTCGAAGCCGCCGTCCTTGTCCGGATCCGCGTTGACGCCCAGCAGCACCTTGAGCGTCAGCGTGCGGCGGCGCGGGTGGTAGAACCACACCTGACCGTCGTGCGGCACGCCGGGGCTCTCGTCACGGGCGTACGAGGAGACGATGTACGCGCCGCCGTCCGCCCACCACATGCCCTCCAGCTTCCTGGCGCGCGTGACGTCCTCGCCGTCGAACTGCTTCCGTACGGCGACGGTCTTCCCGTCCCGGTCCGGTACGTCCACCCAGTCCACGCCGTAGACGGTGCCGATCTTCGTGGCGCGCGAGAGGTCGTCCACGAACCGGCCGCCCGCGTCGAAGCAGCGCGGCGCCTGGAGCACCCCCGCGTCATCGGCGAGCCCGCGCAGCTGCCCGCGCCCGTGCTTGAAGCCGTGCGGCGGGACCCAGCGGTAGAAGAGCCCGTTGGGCTCGGAGTCGTCCTCCGTCAGATAGGCGTAACCGGTACGGGGGTCGATGACCACGGCCTCGTGGTCATAGCGGCCGAACGCCTTGATGGGCTGGGGATTCCGGTTGGCACGGCGGTCGTACGGGTCGACCTCGAAGACATACCCGTGGTCCTTGGTCATCCCGTTCTGCCCGGCCCGGTCGGAGTTCTCCTCGCAGGTGAGCCAGGTGCCCCACGGGGTGCGTCCGCCCGCGCAGTTGGTGGAGGTGCCGGCGATACCGACCCACTCCGCGGTACGGCCGTCGCGGTGCGTCTCGACGACCGTGCAGCCGCCGGCCGCGGCGGGGTCGTAGACCAGCCCCTCGGTGAGCGGCACCGGGAACTCGTAGTCGCCCCTGGGACCGTCCAGCTCATGGTTGTTGACCAGCAGCGTCACCCCGCGCGGCCCCTCGAACGTGGCCGTGCCGTCGTGGTTGGACGGGGTGTCCTCGCCGGTCTCCAGCTTGGTCACACCGCTGTGCGTGATGACCCGGTACGAGAACCCGGCCGGCAGCGCGAGCATCGCCCGCGGATCGGGGACGAGCGGCCCGTAGCCCGGCGCGGGTACGGGCCCGGAGGCGACCTCGGGAGCGTCCTCCGCCGCCAGCGCGCCGGGCGCGGTGGCGAGCGCTCCGGCGGCGCCGGTGAGGACGAGTCCCGCCCCTGTCAGTGCGGATCTTCCGGTGAATTCCCTGCGGGTCAGCGGCATCGCGGTCTCCTGAAGGGGCACGTGTGTCGGGGGTACGCTCCCGACGCTCCCGCCCGCGGATAAACAGCGCTTGAACACCGCCCGACATCGAGAGGCCCGCTTTCCCATGAATCTGCCGTCCACCGGCCGCCGCGTCCTTGTCACCGGCGCCTCCCGCGGCCTCGGCCGAGCCGTCTCCCGCGCCTTCGCCGCCCAGGGCGACCGCGTCGCCGTCCACTACGGAACCCGCGCCGCCGACGCCCGCCACACCCTGGAATCACTGGCCGGCACCGGCCACGCGCTGGTGGGCGGCGACATCTCCGACCCGGCGGGCGCGGCGCGGGTCGCGGACGAGGCGGCCGACGCGCTCGGCGGGATCGACGTCCTCGTCAACAACGCGGCCGTCAACGAGCCCCACCCACTCCCCACCACGTCCTACGACGACTGGGCGGCGGCCTGGCAGCGCCACGTCTCCGTCAACCTCCTGGGCACGGCCCTGCTCAGCCACCGCGCCGCCCGCTCCATGATCGACCGCTCCACACCCGGCCGGATCATCAACATCGGCTCCCGAGGCGCGTACCGCGGCGAACCGGACCACCCGGCCTACGGCGCGACAAAGGCGGCGGTCCACGCCCTGGGCCAGTCCCTGGCGGTCTCCCTGGCCCCGCACGGCATCGCCGTCGCGTCCGTGGCCCCGGGCTTCTTCACCACGGAACGCGTAGCGTCCCGCCTCACGGGCGCGGAAGGCGAGTCGATCCGCGCGCAGAGCCCGTTCGGGCGGGTGGGCACGGCGGAGGAGATCGCGGGGGCGGTGGTGTGGCTGGCGTCGCCGGGGGCGGAGTGGTCGTCGGGAACGATCCTGGACCTCAACGGAGCGTCGCACCTGCGGTGAGCAGACGTGGTCCGGGGTGCGTTCGTCTTTGGCTGGGGCCGGGGTGCGCCTCCGGCGGGGGGTCGTTGCTCGGGTGCGTTTCGGCTGGGGCCGGTGGTGCGGTGCGGGTCGTTGCGCGGGGTGCGTTCGTCGTTGGCTGGGGTCGGTTTCCGTGTGCGGGTTGTTGCCGGGGTGCGCCTCCGGCGAGGGTCCGTTGCTCGGGTGTGTTTCGGCTCGGGCCGGTGGTCGGGGGCG
>NZ_JBHUBB010000029.1:0-366 GCF_042789485.1 Streptomyces sp. NPDC056835 | reverse complement strand
GTGCGGGTTGTTGCCGGGGTGCGCCTCCGGCGAGGGTCCGTTGCTCGGGTGTGTTTCGGCTCGGGCCGGTGGTCGGGTGCGGGTTGTTGCCGGGGTGCGCCTCCGGCGAGGGTCCGTTGCTCGGGTGTGTTTCGGCTCGGGCCGGTGGTCGGGTGCGGGTTGTTGCCGGGGTGCGCTCCGGGGCTCGCGCCCGGGACTGCATGATTTACGGCGCGTACCGAGCCACAGTCGGAAGACGGGCGTTCGCGCGCCACAAATCACGCTCTACGTCCCGGACACGACCCCTGCGCGCCCCCCTTCACCGCCCGTCACCGACGAGGCGCCCGTGCGCGAGGGCGGGAGGGGGAGGCGGCGGCACCGTCCCGC
>NZ_JBHUBB010000028.1:74301-128527 GCF_042789485.1 Streptomyces sp. NPDC056835 | reverse complement strand
GTGCCGAGAAGGCACCGCCCCGCTCCCGTACCGCCGTAGGCTCCGCTCCCGAGGCGCGCGTTCAGTCCTCGGAGGAGCCGTCCTCGTCTTCGGGGCGAGTGTCCCGGTCAGGACCCGGCTCCCGGTCAGGATCCGGCTCCCCGTCAGGACCCGTGTCCGGCGCCGGTCCTGAGCCCCGCTCGGGACCCGGACCCTGCTCGGGACCCGGACCCTGCTCGGGACCCGGACCCTGCTCGGGGCCCTTGCCCGTGTCGGGGCCGCCGCGCGGCGGTTTCTGCGGGCGGCGCCGGCCACCCGGCGTGTCGCGCAGATAGGACGGACCCTCACCACTCTCCGTGGCATGGCTTCCGGGCCCCTGGCCGGGATCGCCGTCACGCCGCCGCAGATACCGCTCGAACTCCCGGGCGATGGCCTCGCCCGACGCCTCGGGAAGCTCCGCGGTGTCCCGCGCCTCCTCCAGCGACTGGACGTACTCCGCCACCTCGCTGTCCTCGGCGGCCAGTTGGTCCACGCCCAGCTGCCACGCCCGTGCGTCCTCGGCCAGTTCACCCTGCGGGATCCGGAGACCGATGAGGTCCTCCAGCCGGTTGAGGAGCGCCAGCGTGGCCTTCGGGTTGGGCGGCTGCGACACGTAGTGCGGTACGGCGGCCCACAGACTCACCGCGGGCACACCCGCGTGCGTACAGGCCTCCTGGAGGATGCCGACGATGCCGGTCGGCCCCTCGTACCGGGTCTCCTCCAGGTCCATCGTCCTGGCCAGGTCCGTGTCGGAGGTGACCCCGCTGACCGGCACCGGCCGGGTGTGCGGGGTGTCGCCGAGCAGCGCGCCCAGGATGACCACCATCTCGACGCCCAGCTCATGGGCGAAGCCCAGCAGCTCGTTGCAGAACGAGCGCCAGCGCATGGACGGCTCGATCCCGCGGACCAGCACCAGATCGCGGGGCTTCTCACCGCCGACCCGCACCACGGAGAGCCGGGTGGTCGGCCAGGTGATCTTCCGCAGGCCGCCCTCCAGATAGACCGTGGGCCGGTTGACCTGGAAGTCGTAGTAGTCCTCGGCGTCCAGCGCCGCGAACACCTCGCCCTTCCACTCCCGGTCCAGATGCGCCACCGCGGTGGAGGCCGCGTCGCCCGCGTCGTTCCAGCCCTCGAACGCGGCCACCATGACCGGGTCGATCAGCTCGGGAACCCCGTCGAGCTCGATCACCCAGTGCCTCCTTCCGAAGTTCCCTCTCGTACGCACCAACCTTACGGCTTCACGCCTGCCCGCCCGCAGCCCGTGCCCGGCCGGGTGAACTTCTTCGTACCGGGGCATAGCCCGACGGATCGCGGTCTCGCACTGACGATTCATCCGAGCTGTGATCGTAATTTTCGTTCCAGCCCTGGACGATCGGGCGCCGACGACGCTATACATCGGATGACCAAAAGAGATCCGATGTTCTTTTCAAGGGGCGTGTATGAGTCAGACCGTCACGGGATTCGAGGTTCACGACATCCGCTTCCCGACCTCGGAACAGCTCGACGGCTCCGACGCCATGAACCCCGATCCGGATTACTCGGCCGCCTATGTGGTCCTGCGAACCGACGACGGTGCGGAAGGCCATGGCCTCTGCTTCACCATCGGGCGCGGCAATGACGTCACCGCGGCGGCCATCGGAGCGCTGCGCCACTATGTCGTCGGGCGTCCGGCCCCCCGTACCCCGGCCGATCTCGCCGCGCTCTCCACCGAACTGACCCATGACTCGCAACTGCGCTGGCTCGGCCCGGAGAAGGGCGTGATGCACATGGCGGCGGGCGCCGTCATCAACGCCGCGTGGGATCTCGCGGCCAAGAGCGCGGGCAGACCCGTCTGGGAGTTCCTTGCCGGGATGACGCCGGAGGAGATCGTCTCGCTCGTCGACTTCCGTTATCTGACCGACGCCCTCACCCCGGACGAGGCGCTGGACATCCTGCGTGCCGCCGAGCCGGGGCGCGCCGAGCGCACCGCCCGGCTGCGGGCCGAGGGCTACCCCGCGTACACCACCTCGCCCGGCTGGCTCGGCTACGACGATGCCAAGCTGGTGACGCTCGCCGAAGAGGCGGTCGCCGACGGCTTCGAACAGATCAAGCTGAAGGTCGGCGGCGATCTCGACGACGACATCCGCCGGATGAAGCTGGCCCGCGCCGCCGTCGGCCCCGACATCCGGATCGCCGTCGACGCCAACCAGCGCTGGGACGTGTCCGAGGCGCTGCGCTGGATGTCGGCCCTCGCGCCGTACGAACCGCACTGGATCGAGGAGCCGACCAGCCCCGACGACATCCTCGGCCACGCCGCGATCCGGGCCGGCCAGCCGGTCAAGGTGGCCACCGGCGAGCATGTCGCCAACCGGGTCGTCTTCAAGCAACTTCTCCAGGCCGGCGCCGTCGACTATGTCCAGATCGACGCGGCCCGGGTCGCCGGCGTCAATGAGAATCTGGCGATCCTGCTGCTCGCGGCCAAGTTCGGCGTGCCCGTCTGCCCGCACGCGGGCGGCGTCGGCCTCTGCGAACTCGTCCAGCATCTCTCGATGTTCGACTACGTCGCCGTTTCCGGCAGCCTGGAGGGCCGGGTCATCGAGTACGTCGACCATCTCCACGAGCACTTCGCCGACCCGGCGGTGGTCGTCTCCGCGCGCTATCAGACACCGAGCGCACCGGGCTTCTCCGCCCGGATGCTCCCGGAGTCCATCGCCGCGCACAGCTATCCCGACGGGCCCGTCTGGCAGGCCCGTCGCACGACCGAGGAGGCCGGCGCATGACCGCCGCAGAGGCAGCACAGGTACGGGATTTCGAAGGGCTCGGCGCACTGGTGACCGGTGGCGCCTCGGGGATCGGGGCGGCCATCGCGACGCTGCTGCTCGCGCGGGGCGCCAAGGTCGCCGTACTGGACCGCGAGAGCGCCGGAGCGCCCGCCGGAACGCTGGCCCTCACCGCCGATGTCACCGACGACGCGGCGGTACGGGCGGCCGTGGACGCGGCGGCCGAGGAGTTCGGCGGACTGCACACGCTCGTGTCCAACGCGGGGGTCGGCGCCATCGGCACCGTCGCGGACAACGCCGACGAGGAGTGGCTGCGAGTCCTCGACATCAATGTCCTCGGCATGGTCCGCACCGCCCGGCACGCCCTGCCCCATCTGCGCCGTACGGCCGCCGAGCGGCCCGGCTGCGTCTCGATCACCCAGACCTGCTCGATCGCCGCCACCGCGGGGCTGCCCCAGCGCGCCCTGTACAGCGCCAGCAAGGGCGCGATCCTCTCGCTGACCCTGGCGATGGCCGCCGACCATGTCCGTGAGGGCATCCGCGTCAACTGCGTCAACCCCGGTACCGCCGATACGCCCTGGGTCGGCAGACTGCTCGACCAGGCCCAGGACCCCGCGGCCGAACGCGCCGCCCTCGAAGCGCGCCAGCCCACCGGACGGCTGGTCGGCGCGGACGAGGTCGCCGCCGCCGTCGCCTATCTCGCCAGCCCGGCCGCCGCCGCCGTCACCGGCACGGCGCTCCCGGTCGACGGCGGAATGCAGGGCCTGCGCCTGCGCCCCGCCACCTGAGCCGTACTCACGCACGCATGAGGGACAAAGGACGGGACAATCCATGCCGCGACAGCCTGTGGGACGCCCCCCACTCCGTAGACTCCGTACGACGAGCGCCTCGGCCTGCGCCGTGCTCCTGGCCGTGACCGCCCTGGCGGGCTGCAACCGCGACCAGGGCAGCGACGCGGCCGGCGGTGGCAAGGTCGGTATCGACCTGCCGCGCAGCGACAGCGACTTCTGGAACTCCTATCAGCAGTACGTCGAGCAGGGCGTCAAGGACGGTGAGGTCGACGCGCTCTCCCTGACCAACTCGCAGAACGACATCGGCAAGCTCGTCTCCAACGTCCAGGTCTTCACGGACCAGGGCGCCAAGGCCGTCGTCATGGCGCCGCAGGACACCGGGGCGATCGCCGAGACGCTTCAGACGCTGAGCGAGAAGAAGATCCCCGTCATCAGCGTCGACACCCGGCCCGACAAGGGCGATGTCTACATGGTCGTACGGGCCGACAACCGCGCGTACGGCGAGAAGGCCTGCGACTACCTGGGCAAGCAGCTCAAGGGCAAGGGCAAGGTCGTCGAGTTCCAGGGCGACCTCTCCTCCATCAACGGCCGTGACCGTTCGGAGGCGTTCAAGTCCTGCATGGACCAGAAGTTCCCCGGTATCAAGGTCTTTGAGCTGGCCACCGAGTGGAAGGGCGATGTGGCCTCGGCGAAGCTCCAGTCGACCCTGGCCGCCCACCCGGACATCAACGGCATCTATATGCAGGCGGGCGGCGTCTTCCTCCAGCCGACACTGGCCCTGCTGGAGCAGAAGAAGCTGCTCAAGGCGCCCGGCGAGGCGGGGCACATCACGATCATCTCCAATGACGGCATCCCCGAGGAGCTGGACGCGATCCGGGATGGGAAGATCGACGCCACGGTCTCCCAGCCGGCCGATCTGTACGCCAAGTACGCGCTGTACTGGGCGAAGCAGGCGCTCGCGGGCACCACCCCCAAGGAGGGGCCGACCGACCACGACTCCACGATCATCAAGATCCCGAACGGCTTCGAGGACCAGCTCCCCGCGCCGCTGGTGACCAAGGAGAACGTGGACGACCCGAAGCTCTGGGCCAACCAGCTGGAGAAGAAGAGCTAGCCATGGATCAGCAGCAGCGGGCCCCCGCCGCGGTCCACGCGGAAGGCATCGTCAAGCGCTTCGGTCCCACCGTGGCGCTCGACGGAGTCCGGCTCACCGTACGGCCCGGTGAGTCCCACGCGCTCGTCGGCCGCAATGGCGCGGGCAAGTCCACCCTGGTCAGCGTCCTCACCGGGCTGCACAGACCGGACGCCGGCGAGGTGACCTTCGGCGGCGAGCCCGCGCCCGCCTTCGGGGACACCTCGGCCTGGCAGTCCAAGGTCGCCTGCGTGTACCAGAAGTCGATGGTCGTGCCCGATCTGACCGTCGCCGAGAACCTGTTCCTCAATGACTACGGAGTGCGGGGATCCGGGTCGGGCGGGCGGCGCCTCATCAGCTGGCGGGGGCTGCGCAAGCAGGCGCGCGAACTGCTCGCCGGGTACGGGGTCGAGGTCGACCCCGACGCCCGCGCCAAGGATCTCCCCGTCGAGCAGCGGCAGTTCGTCGAGATCGCCCGTGCGCTGTCCTTCGGCGCCCGGCTCATCATCCTGGACGAGCCCACGGCGCAGCTCGACGCGCGCGGCATCCAGCGGCTCTTCGACAAGCTGCGGGAACTGCGCGGCCAGGGCGTGGCGTTCCTCTTCATCTCCCACCATCTCCAGGAGGTGTACGAACTGTGCACCACCGTCACGGTCTACCGGGACGCCCGCCATGTGCTGAGCGCTCCGGTCGCCGAGCTGTCCAAGGCGGACCTGGTGACGGCGATGACCGGCGAGTCCGCGGGGACGGCCACCGCCTGGCACGCCGCGCGCGCGGACACGACGGATCCGCAGGACGCGGCGGACGCGAAGGACCCGGCCGCCGAGCCCGTACTCAAGGCCGAAGCGCTGGCGCTGGAGGGCGAGTTCGAGCCGCTGGATCTGGCCGTACGGCCCGGTGAGGTGCTTGGCCTGGCCGGAGCCGCGGCCAGCGGCAACACCGCGCTCGGCGAGACGCTCGCCGGGATGCGTACGGCGACCTCGGGACGGATCTCCGTACGCGGCCGTACGGTGAGGCCGGGCAGCGTTCCGCACGCGCTGGACGCGGGCATCGGCTACATCCCCGAGGACCGGCACCGCCAGGGGCTCGTCCTGGACCGCAGCGTCGCCGAGAACGCCACCCTCACGGTCACCGACCAGCTCGGCCCGTGGGGGACCGTACTGCCCTCCCGGACCAGGGAGTTCGCCAGAGCCATGATCAAGTCGCTGGACATCAAGACCCAGGGCCCGGAACAGCCGGTCTCCGGGCTGTCCGGCGGCAACCAGCAGAAGGTCGTCGTCGCCCGCGCCCTGGCGCGCGGACCCAGCGCGCTGATCGCGCTGCGGCCCACCGCGGGCGTCGATGTCAAGTCGAAGGACTCGCTGCTCGGCGTGGTGCGCAGAGTGGCGGACGAGGGCAGCGCGGCCGTGATCGTCTCGGACGAGCTGGACGATCTGCGGGTGTGCGACCGGGTACTCGCCCTGTTCCACGGGCGTGTGGTGGCTTCGTTCGGAAGTGGGTGGACCGACCGGGAACTGGTCGCCGCCATGGAAGGTGTGGGGGAGCGGGAATGACCGAGACGATGCGTCCGCCGGTGGCCGAGGAGGCCGACGGCGCGAGCCCGCTGAACCGGCTCCGGCTCATCCGGTGGAGCGACTTCTCCCTGGTGCCGGTGATCCTGGTGCTGATGGTGATCGGCTTCATCGTCTCGCCGGTCTTCCTCACCTCCAGCAATCTGATCAGCGTCGTCCAGCAGTCCTCGGAGCTGAGTCTGCTGGTGCTCGGCCAGGCACTGATCCTGATCTGCGGCCGGATGGACCTCTCGCTGGAGTCGACGATCGGGATCGCGCCGGTCATCGCCATGTGGCTGGTCCTGCCCTCCGAGGGCGGCCGGTTCGCCGGGCTCGACCTGCTGCCGGTCTGGATGGCCATCCCCGCCTGTCTGCTGGTCGGTATGGCCATCGGCGTGGTCAACGGCTTCCTGATGCTGAAGCTGCGCGTCAACGGCTTCATCGCCACCCTCGGCATGCTCACCATGCTGCGCGGACTCCATATCGGCATCACCGAGGGCAAGTCGATCACCGATGTCCCGGAGTCCTTCCGGTACTTGGGCAAGACCGACTGGCTGGGCGCCCCCGCCGCCGTCTGGATCTGTCTGGCGCTGTTCGCGATCGGAGGTGCGGCGCTGGCCTGGCTGCGGCACGGCCGTTCGCTGTACGCCATCGGCGGCAACCCGGAGGCGGCCCGCGCCGCCGGGATCAGGGTGGACCGGATCACCTGGATCGTGCTCGCCATCGGCGGGCTGCTCGCGGCCTTCGCGGGCATCCTCTACACCGGCCACTACGGCTCGGTCGCGGCCACCCAGGGCAATGGCTGGATCTTCCAGGTCTTCGCCGCCGCGGTGATCGGAGGCATCAGCCTGAAGGGCGGGCGCGGCACGCTCTTCGGGGCGCTGACGGGGGTGCTGACCCTTCAGCTGGTGGTCAATGTGATGACGCTCGGGGGCGTGCCCGCGCTCTGGAACCAGTTCCTGAACGGCGCGATCATCATCGTCGCGCTGGTCATCTCGCGCTTCGCGAGCGGCGAGAAGCAGGACTGACCGACCCATGGGGCCCGCCCCCCGAGGCGGGCCTCATGCGAGACCTCAGAGGGCGGACCTCAGAGGGCGGACCTCAGAGGGTGGATCTCAGCCACATCTCCACACTCGCGATATGGACCGTCGCCCAGGACCGGGCCGCTTCGGCGTCCCGGTCCCTGAGCGCCGCCAGGATCGCCCGGTGCTCGTGGAGCGTACGGCTGACCGCGTCCTCCTGGGTCAGCCCGCGCCAGATCCTGGCCCGGGTGGTGGGCCCGGAGAGCCCGTCCAGGAGCGAGCAGAGCACCGAGTTGCCCGACGACTGCACGATCCCCCGGTGGAACTCCAGATCGGCGGCGACCAGCTGCTCCACCGAGGGCCGTTCCCCCAGAGCGTCCAACTGGTCGCTCAGCACGTCGAGTTCGGCCTCGGTTATCCGGGCGCTCGCCATCGCGGTGGCGGCCGGCTCCAGGATGCGCCGTACGGCCAGGAACTCCAGCACCGTGTCGTCCCGGTGAAAGTCCACGACGAAGCTGAGCGCTTCCAGCAGCAGCTGGGGATCGAGGCTGGTGACATACGTGCCGTCGCCCTGCCGTACGTCGAGGATGCGGATCAGCGACAGGGCGCGCACCGCCTCGCGCAGCGAGTTGCGGGACAGCCCCAGCTCGGCGGCGAGCTCGCTCTCCTTGGGGAGGCGGTCGCCCGGGCGCAGCGCGCCGGAGACGATCATTCCCTTGATCTTCTCGATGGCCTCGTCGGTGACAGCCATGGGCGACCTCCATACATCCGATGTATCGGCCCCCATTATGCGTCCCCGAACGCCGAGGAGGGGCACTCCCCGGCGGGGAGCGCCCCTCGACTCGTACGGATGTGCCTTCAGCGCTCGGCGAGCAGTGTCTCGACGCGGGAACGGATGTCCTCCGTGTCCAGGCCGCGGATCGTCAGTGTCGTACGGCGGCGCAGTACGTCGTCCACCGTCTCGGCCCACTCGTGGTCCCGGGCGTAGACGACCTGTGCCCAGATCTCCGGGGCGTCCGGGTGGATCCGCTCGCTCAGCGCCGGGTACTCGTTCGCCAGCCGCACGATGTCGAAGGCCAGCGAGCCGTAGTGGGTGGCGAGATGACGGGCGGTGTCCACCGCCATCGACGGGCCCGTGCCGCCGCCGTCGATCAGCAGCCGGTGCGCGACCGCGTTCGGGCTGGCGATCCCGGGCAGCGGCAGCTTCTTCGGCAGCCGGGAGACCGGCTCCATGCCCTCGCCGAGCGGATGACCGGGCAAGGACTCCAGCTTGGCGAGCACCGTACGGCCGATATGGCGGAAGGTCGTCCACTTGCCGCCGGCGACCGACAGCATGCCGCCGCGGCCCTCGGTCACCACCGTCTCGCGCTTGGCCTTGGAGGTGTCGCCGGGGCCACCGGGCAGTACGCGCAGACCCGCGAAGGAGTAGGTGATCAGATCACGGGTCAGCTGCTGGTCGCGGACCGAGAACGCCGCCTCGTCCAGGATCTGGTGGATGTCCTTCTCATTGACCGCGACGTCCCCGGGCTCGCCCTCGTACTCCTCGTCCGTCGTACCGAGCAGCAGCATGTCCTCCCAGGGGAGGGCGAAGGTGATGCGGTACTTGTCTATCGGGGTCGCGAGCGCGGCCTTCCACGGGGCGGTACGCCTGAGCACCAGATGCGCGCCCTTGGAGAGCCGGATGGACGGCGCCGCGTCCGGGTTCTCCATCTTCCGCAGATGGTCGACCCAGGGTCCGGTGGCGTTGAGTACGAGCCGGGCGTCGACGCCGAACTCCGTACCGTCCATCCGGTCCCTGAGATCGGCGCCGGTCACCCGCCCCTGGGTGAAGCGCAGTCCGGTGACCTCGGCGTGGTTGAGGACGGTGGCGCCCGAGTCGACGGCCGCCCGGACCGTCATCAGCGCCATCCGTGCGTCGTTCATCTGGTCGTCCCCGTAGACGGCCACGGCCTTCAGATTGTCCGTACGCAGTTCGGGCACGGCCTGCCGTGCCCTGGCCGGGCTGATCACATGGCCGACGCCGTCACCGAACGCGGAGAGCGCGGAGTAGGCGAAGACGCCCGCGCCGAGCTTCGCCGCGCCGTGCGGCCCGCCTTTGTAGACCGGCAGATAGAAAGTGAGCGGATTGGCCAGATGCGGTGCCACCTGCCGGGACACCGCACGGCGCTCGAAGTGGTTCTCCGCCACCAGCTTGACCGCGCCGGTCTGCAGATAGCGCAGCCCGCCGTGGAGCAGCTTCGAAGAGGCGGACGACGTGGCGCCGGCGAAGTCGCCGCCGTCCACCAGGGCCACCCGCAGTCCCGACTGGGAGGCGTGCCAGGCGGTGGAGATGCCCAGAATGCCGCCGCCGATCACCAGGAGGTCGTACGTCGCGTTGGACAGTTGATCCCGGGTCTCGGCGCGGGTCGGCAGGGAACCGCCGGCCGGGTGCGTCCCCAGTGCGGGAACGCGCTGCAGGGTGCTCATTGTTCACTCCTCTTCGGATCTCACCGGCTCACCGGCGAGTGAGCTGACGGGTAGTCAGCTGCTGTCGTCGTCGAGCCAGCCCATGGTGCGCTCGACTGCCTTGAGCCAGTTCTTGTACTCACGGTCGCGGGTGTTCGCGTCCATCCGGGGCGTCCACTCGGCGGCCCGGCGCCAGTTGGCGCGCAGCGCGTCGGTGTCCGGCCAGAAGCCCACGGCCAGCCCCGCGGCGTAGGCGGCGCCGAGGCAGGTCGTCTCGGCGACCATCGGGCGCACCACGGGTGCGTCGAGGACATCCGAGAGCGTCTGCATCAGCAGATTGTTGGAGGTCATCCCGCCGTCGACCTTGAGCGAGGTCAGCTCGACGCCGGAGTCCTTGGTCATGGCGTCGCTGATCTCACGGGTCTGCCAGGCCGTGGCCTCCAGTACCGCGCGGGCGATATGCGCCTTGGTCACATAGCCGGTCAGACCGGCGATCACACCGCGGGCGTCGGGACGCCAGTGCGGCGCGAAGAGACCGGAGAAGGCGGGGACGAAGTACGCGCCGCCGTTGTCCTCGACCGACGACGCCAGGGTCTCGATCTCGGCCGCCGAGTTGATCAGTCCCATCTGGTCGCGCATCCACTGCACCAGCGAGCCGGTCACGGCGATGGAGCCCTCCAGCGCGTACACCGCCTGCTGGTCCCCGATGCGGTAGCCGACGGTCGTCAGCAGGCCGTTGTACGAGTTGACCGGCTTGTGCGCGGTGTTCATCAGCATGAAGGTGCCGGTGCCGTACGTCGACTTGGCCTCGCCCTCGGCGAAACAGGTCTGGCCGAACAGCGCCGCCTGCTGGTCGCCGAGCGCGGAGGCGACCGGGATGCCGTGCAGAGCGCCGCCCTTGGCGTTTCCGTACACCTCGGCGGAGGAGCGGATCTCCGGCAGGATCGCGGCCGGGACCCCCATCGAGTCCAGGATCTTCGGGTCCCACGCCATGGTGTGCAGATTCATCAGCATCGTGCGGGAGGCGTTGGTGACGTCCGTGACATGCACCCCGCCGTCGGTGCCGCCGGTCAGATTCCAGATGACCCAGGAATCCATGGTTCCGAAGAGGATGTCGCCGCGTTCCGCGCGCTCGCGAAGCCCCGCGACATTGTCGAGCAGCCAGCGGGCCTTCGGCCCCGCGAAGTAGCTCGCCAGCGGCAGACCCGTCTCGCGGCGGAAGCGGTCCTGGCCGACATTGCGGCCGAGTTCCCGGCAGAGCGCGTCGGTGCGGGTGTCCTGCCAGACGATGGCGTTGTGGACGGGCTCGCCGGTGTTCCTGTCCCAGAGCAGGGTGGTCTCGCGCTGGTTGGTGATGCCGATGGCCTTGACATCGGCGGAGGTGATGCCCGCCTTCTCGATGGCACGGGCCACGACTTCCTGGACGTTTGTCCAGATCTCCTTGGCGTTGTGTTCCACCCAGCCCGGCTTGGGAAAGATCTGCTCGTGCTCCTTCTGGTCGACCGCGACGATACGGCCGTCCCGGTCGAAGACGATGCAGCGGCTGGAGGTGGTGCCCTGGT
This sequence comes from Streptomyces sp. NPDC056835, assembly GCF_042789485.1. NCBI lineage: Bacteria > Bacillati > Actinomycetota > Actinomycetes > Kitasatosporales > Streptomycetaceae > Streptomyces > Streptomyces sp. NPDC056835. The sequence continues at coordinate 117,248 of NZ_JBHUBB010000028.1, read as the reverse complement.
CGATGGCCGCGATGAACGGCCCCGTCCCGTGGGAGGAGGTTCCGGTGGTGGTGGTGTCGCTCACGGTGTCTGCTCCTGTTCGATGCGGGGGTGAAGGGGGCTTGGAGGCCGCGCACCTCGGCGGGGCGGCGTCGCGTGCCGATGGGCGCGACCTCTTACGCGAGGGCCCAGTTGTAGTAACCGCCCGCCAGTGCCGCGCCGATCAGGGGCGCGACCACCGGGATCCAGGCGTACGTCCAGTCGGAGCCGCCCTTGTTCGGCAGCGGCAGGAGCGCGTGCACGATCCGGGGCCCGAGGTCCCGGGCCGGGTTGATGGCGTACCCGGTCGGGCCGCCCAGCGAGAGACCGATGGCCACCACGACGAACGAGGTGATCAGGACACCGAGGGTGCCGAGGCCATTGCCCGAGTTGTTCAGACCCTGCGTGAGGATCGCGATGACCAGGACGAATGTGGCGATGATCTCCGTCAGTACGTTCTGCAGTACGTTACGGACCTCGGGTCCGGTGGAGAAGACACCGAGCACCGGCCCCGCCTTGGGCGCCGACTTCTGGTCGACGAGCCCTTCGACCGCGGGCTGCGCCGCGAGGATGTCCGGGTCGGTCAGATGAGCCTTGAACTGGCCCATGTAGGCCACCCACACCAGGAAGGCGCCGATCATCGCGCCCAGCATCTGGGAGCCGATGTAGAGCGGGACATCGCCCCACTTGACACCGCCCTCGATCGCGAGACCCACGGTGAGCGCCGGGTTGAGCAGAGCGCCGGAGAGGGGAGCGGACATATACGCGCCGACCATGACGGCGAAACCCCAGCCGAAGCTGATGGCGAGCCAGCCCGCGTTCTGTGCCTTGGAACGCTTGAGAACGACGCCTGCGACCACGCCGCCACCGAGGAGGATCAGCAGGGCGGTGCCCGTGACCTCACCTATGAAGATGTCGAAGTTGGACACCCGAGACTCCTTCGTCCAGGGAAAGACAAACCGCCGGCTCACACCAGTGGTCCGCGCCCTCGGGCGAGGGCTACCGGCCCTTGGCGTTGTCACACACTAACTCGTATTGCCGGTAAGTGTTCGACAATGCCGACCGTTGAACGGCAGTTTTGTCCTGTGGTGCAGCGTCGTCAAGGGTTCAGTGGCCGAAACCTCGATCAGTACCGATGATCCGGCATTCGGTTCAAAACCGCCCGGCGCCGATGTCCCTGGAAACCGCGCGGGCGCATTCACGGACCGCCGCGACCAGTTCGGAGCGCAGTTCGCCGGCCGGGCACAGCCGCTCGACCGCGCCGGTGATGGCGATGGCGCCCACCGGCATCCGCCGCCGGTCATGAATGGGGGCGGCAACCGCGGCCACGCCCTCCCAGGTCTCCTCGATGTCGGCGGCCCAGCCGCGCGCCCTGGTCAGGTCGAGCACCGATTCGAACTCCGCCAAATCGGTGATGGTCCGCGAGGTGAAGTCCGTACGTTCGCCCTCCACCGCCTCGGTGTGCGCCACCGGGTCGTACGCCGAGAGCACCTTCCCCAGCGCGGTGGAGTGCAGCGGCTGCATGGCGCCCACCTCCAGCACCTGCCTGCTGTCGTCCGGGCGGAAGACATGGTGGACGATCAGGACGCCCTGCTGGTGCACCACCCCCAGGTGGACGCTCTCGCCGCTCGACCTGGCCAGATCGTCCGTCCACACCAGGGCGCGGGAGCGCAGCTCGTGCACGTCCAGATAGCTGTTGCCCAGGCGCAGCAGCTCGGCCCCCAGCTGATAGCGGCCCGAGGCGGCGTCCTGTTCGACGAAGCCCTCCGCCTGGAGTGTGCGCAGGATGCCGTGCGCGGTGCCCTTGGCCAGCCCGATCGAGGAGGCGATCTCGGACAGGCCGAGCCGGCGCTCACCGCCCGCGAGCAGCCGCAGCATCGCCGCCGCCCGTTCCAGCGACTGGATGTTCTTCGCCATCGGACCCGGACCTCCACTACGTTCGACAATGCTGAACACTATCGGTCGATGCCGACCTTCTCTCTCCATCGAGAGGATCTGTCAAGACCGCGCGCCCCGGATCTTCCCGTGGACAGGATGCCGTCCGTCCGCTGGGATGCCGCACCGTAATGGGGCCCGCCCGGCTACCCTGGCCGGGTGCGCCCTCCATACAGCGGGCGCAAAGCCGACAGCCGTCGCAGCCCCGGGAGTACTTTCATGGCCTCGTCGCCGAGCACCTCCACCGACAGCCGGACCCGTATCGAAGCCCTCCGTGAGGCGCTTGCCACCCGCGTGGTGGTCGCCGACGGTGCGATGGGCACGATGCTCCAGGCACAGGATCCGACGATGGAGGACTTCCAGAACCTGGAAGGCTGCAACGAGATCCTGAATGTGACCCGCCCGGACATCGTCCGCTCGGTTCACGAGGAGTACTTCGCGGTCGGTGTCGACTGCGTGGAGACGAACACCTTCGGTACGAACTACGCGGCCCTCGCGGAGTACGACATCCCCGAGCGGGTCTTCGAGCTCGCCGAGTCCGGCGCCCGGATCGCCCGGGAGGTCGCGGACGAGTTCACCGTCTCCACCGGACAGCAGCGCTGGGTCCTGGGCTCGATGGGGCCGGGTACGAAGCTGCCGACCCTGGGCCACGCCCCGTATCTGACCCTGCGCGACGCCTACCAGCAGAACGCCGAGGGCATGATCGCGGGCGGCGCCGACGCGCTGCTGGTGGAGACCACGCAGGACCTGCTCCAGACCAAGGCCGCCGTCCTCGGCGCCCGCCGCGCGCTGGCCGCCACCGGAACGAACCTGCCGATCATCTGCTCGGTCACGGTCGAGACGACCGGCACGATGCTCCTCGGCTCGGAGATCGGCGCGGCCCTGACCGCGCTGGAGCCCCTGGGCATCGACATGATCGGGCTGAACTGCGCCACCGGCCCGGCCGAGATGAGCGAGCACCTGCGCTATCTCGCCCGGCACTCCCGGATCCCGCTCTCCTGCATGCCCAACGCCGGCCTTCCGGTCCTCGGCAAGGACGGAGCGCACTACCCGCTGTCGGCCGGTGAGCTGGCCGACGCCCAGGAGACCTTCGTCCGCGAGTACGGCCTGTCGCTGGTGGGCGGCTGCTGCGGTACGACGCCCGAGCATCTGCGCCAGGTGGTCGAGCGGGTGCGCGGCCAGGAGCTCACCGAGCGCCGGCCGCACCCCGAGCCGGGCGCCGCCTCCCTCTACCAGACGGTGCCGTTCCGCCAGGACGCCTCGTATCTGGCGATCGGCGAGCGGACGAACGCGAACGGCTCGAAGAAGTTCCGCGAGGCCATGCTGGAGGGCCGCTGGGACGACTGTGTGGAGATGGCCCGCGACCAGATCCGCGAGGGCGCCCATCTGCTGGACCTCTGCGTCGACTATGTCGGCCGGGACGGCGTCGCCGACATGGCCGAGCTGGCGGGCCGCTTCGCCACCGCCTCCACGCTGCCGATCGTGCTCGACTCCACCGAGCTGCCCGTTCTGCGGGCCGGCCTGGAGAAGCTCGGCGGCCGGGCCGTGATCAACTCCGTCAACTACGAGGACGGCGACGGCCCCGAGTCCCGCTTCACGAAGGTCACCGAGCTGGCCAAGGAGCACGGCGCGGCGCTCATCGCGCTGACCATCGACGAGGAGGGCCAGGCCCGTACCGTCGAGCACAAGGTCGCCATCGCCGAACGGCTGATCACCGACCTCACCACGAACTGGGGCGTCCACGAGTCGGACATCCTCATCGACTGTCTGACCTTCACGATCTGCACGGGCCAGGAGGAGTCGCGGGGCGACGGCATCGCCACGATCGAGGCGATCCGCGAGCTCAAGCGCCGCCACCCCGAGGTGCAGACCACGCTGGGGCTGTCCAACATCTCCTTCGGCCTCAACCCGGCCGCCCGTATCGTCCTGAACTCGGTCTTCCTCGACGAGTGCGTCAAGGCCGGACTGGACTCGGCGATCGTGCACGCCTCCAAGATCCTGCCGATCGCGCGTCTGGAGGAGGAGCAGGTCAAGGCCGCGCACGACCTGATCTACGACCGGCGGAGCGAGGGCTACGACCCGCTCCAGAAGCTCATGGAGCTGTTCGAGGGCGTCAACGCCAAGTCGATGAAGGACGGCAGGGCCGAGGAACTGCTCGCCCTGCCGCTGGACGAGCGCCTTCAGCGCCGCATCATCGACGGCGAGAAGAACGGCCTGGAGGCCGATCTGGACGAGGCCCTGGAGACCCGGCCCGCGCTGGACATCGTCAACGACACCCTGCTGGAGGGCATGAAGGTCGTCGGCGAGCTGTTCGGCTCCGGCCAGATGCAGCTGCCGTTCGTGCTCCAGTCCGCCGAGGTCATGAAGACCGCGGTCGCCCATCTGGAACCGCACATGGAGAAGAGCGACGACGAGGGCAAGGGCACCATCGTGCTCGCCACCGTCCGCGGCGACGTCCATGACATCGGCAAGAACCTCGTCGACATCATCCTCTCCAACAACGGCTACAACGTGGTGAATCTGGGCATCAAGCAGCCCGTCGCCGCGATCCTGGAGGCCGCCGAGGAGCACCGGGCGGATGTCATCGGCATGTCCGGTCTGCTGGTGAAGTCGACCGTGATCATGAAGGAGAACCTGGAAGAGCTCAACCAGCGTCGGATGGCCGCCGATTACCCGGTGATCCTCGGAGGCGCGGCGCTGACCCGGGCCTATGTCGAGCAGGATCTGCACGAGATCTACGAGGGCGAGGTCCGCTACGCGCGCGACGCGTTCGAGGGACTGCGGCTGATGGACGCGCTGATCGCCGTCAAGCGCGGCGTCCCGGGCGCCGTCCTGCCCGAGCTGAAGCAGCGCCGGGTCAAGGCCAGGCCGGCCACGGAGATCGAGGAGCGGCCGGAGGAGGGCGCGGTCCGCTCGGACGTCGCCGTCGACAATCCGGTCCCCACGCCGCCGTTCTGGGGCACCCGCGTCGTCAAGGGCATCCAGCTCAAGGAGTACGCGTCCTGGCTGGACGAGGGCGCGCTCTTCAAGGGCCAGTGGGGCCTGAAGGAGGCCCGCAAGGGCGGCCCCAGCTACGAGGAGCTGGTGGAGAGCGAGGGCCGGCCCCATCTGCGCGGCTGGCTGGAGCAGATGCACACCCAGAACATGCTGGAAGCCGCCGTCGTGTACGGCTACTTCCCCTGCGTGTCCAAGGGCGACGACCTGATCCTGCTGAACGACGACGGTTCCGAGCGCACCCGCTTCACCTTCCCGCGCCAGCGCCGTGGCCGGCGCCTCTGCCTGGCGGACTTCTTCCGCCCGGAGGAGTCGGGCGAGACGGATGTGGTCGGCCTCCAGGTCGTCACCGTCGGTTCGAAGATCGGCGCGGCGACCGCCGAGCTGTTCGAGGCCAACGCCTACCGCGACTATCTGGAGCTGCACGGGCTCTCCGTCCAGCTCGCCGAGGCGCTCGCCGAGTACTGGCACGCCCGGGTCCGCTCCGAGCTGGGCTTCGCCGGCGAGGACCCGGCCGAGGTCGAGGACATGTTCGCCCTGAAGTACCGGGGCGCCCGATTCTCGCTCGGCTACGGCGCCTGCCCCGACCTGGAGGACCGCGCGAAGATCGCGGAGCTGCTGGAGCCCGAGCGCATCGGGGTCCAGCTCTCGGAGGAGTTCCAGCTCCACCCCGAGCAGTCCACCGACGCCATCGTGATCCACCACCCCGAGGCCAAGTACTTCAACGCGCGCTGAGGCCTCGACCGGCGCGCGCCGGCCCCCGGATCCCCTCCAGGGGAAACCGACCGGCGCGCGCGGCGGACGAGTCGTACACTTATCGGTCCAGTGCAGGCCGGTCGCCTGTCCCGGAGGGGAAACCCCGCGGGCTAGGTGACCGGCCTTCTCGTCCCTCATGGAGGTGTGCCGGATGACCAGTACGGTCCCCGCGTCCCTGACCCGAACGGCCGAAGGCTCCGCTCTTCAGGCCGTCCTTCTCGACATGGACGGCACCCTGGTCGACACCGAGGGATTCTGGTGGGAAGCCGAGGTGGAGGTCTTCAAGGCCCTCGGGCACGTCCTCGACGAGACCTGGCGCGAAGTGGTGGTCGGCGGGCCCATGACCCGCAGCGCGAGCTTCCTCATCGAGGCCACCGGAGCCGCCATCACCCTCGCCGAGCTGACCGTGCTGCTCAATGACTCCTTCGAGGACCGGATCGGGCGCGACCTGCCCCTGATGCCGGGCGCGAACCGGCTGCTCACCGAACTGGCCGCCCATGAGGTGCCCACCGCCCTGGTCTCCGCCTCGCACCGGCGCATCATCGACCGGGTGCTGGCCTCGCTCGGGCCCGAGAACTTCGCGCTCACCGTGGCGGGCGACGAGGTGCCCCGTACCAAGCCGCACCCCGACCCGTATCTGCTCGCGGCGCGGGGCCTGGGCGCCGATCCGGCGCGCTGCGCCGTCATCGAGGACACGGCCACCGGTGTGGCCGCCGCCGAGGCCGCCGGGTGCCGGGTGGTCGCCGTACCCTCCGTCGCACCGATCGCCCCGGCGGCCGGCCGCACGGTCGTCGGCTCGCTCGAAGAGGTCGATCTGGTATTCCTGCGCGGTTTGATGACACACAGGCACTGAACCGCGTACTGAGCGTCGCGGCGGAATGCCGAACGGAAACTCTCGGCATTGGCGCGGATATTTTCCGTGACCTTCGCCGACCACAATCCGGGCCATTCCCAAACGCCGTGGAAGTGACCTTTGTCACTCGCGCGGGCGTCGACAGGGGAGGGCCGGGGTGATCCATGTCGGCCTGAGGCGAGGATTCCTGTGCCCTTGTGTCCCGGTTTATTGATCGGTGTGTGAATCATTCCGCGGCCCGGATATCCACGCGCCGCTATTTCCGATCACTGTGTGATTACGTTTCAGATCGGGCCCGGTCCGGCATTCCCGGAGGCTCCGACTAATCTCGTCGCGAGCACTTCGCCGCTTCAACGACGTGTCCCGACGACTCACCAAGTCGCCACGCACACAGGACCGATCGCCCTGTATCCCGGCCCGATCGCATCTGCCCCGAACGGGTGGGCGCGGCGGAGTCTCCCATTTGCACCGCTGTATCTCAGTGCCGGATGAGGGAGTACGTCCAGGATGAACCGCAAGACTTTGGCGCTGTCGGCCGTGATCGGCCTGCTTGCGCCCGTGCTCGCCGGTTGCGGTGGCTCGGACGGTGGCTCCGGCGGCGAGGCCATTGTCGTGGGCACCACGGACCAGTACATCGCGACGGACGAGGCCATCGCCCCGCTGGACCCGGCCGCCGCGTACGACACCGGTTCCTGGAACGTCCTTCGCCAGACCATCCAGACGCTGATGCACGTACCGCGCGGTGGCGGCAAGCCGATCCCGGACGCCGCCTCCAACTGCCGGTTCACGGACCGGGCGAACGAGAGCTACCGCTGCACCCTGCGCGAGGGGCTGAAGTTCGCCGGCGGCGACCCCATCACGGCCGATGACGTGAAGTACTCCATCGAGCGGGTCCTGAAGATCAACGACCCCAGTGGTGTGGCCGGTCTGCTGACCAACATCGACACCATGGAGAGCGACGGCGCCCGCGAGATCGTCTTCCACCTCAAGACGCCCGACGCGACGTTCCCGTACAAGCTCTCCACGCCGCCGGCCGGCATCGTCAGCAAGAAGGACTACGAGCCGACGAAGCTCCGCAAGGGCTTCGACGTGTCCGGCTCCGGTCCGTACAACTTCAAGCCGGAGGTCAAGGGTGACACCGTCACCAAGGCGACCTTCACCAGGAACGCGGACTACAAGGGCGATCTGAACATCCAGAACGACAAGGTCGAGCTGCGGCCCTTCAAGGCCGCGAGCGACATGGGCAAGGCGCTCGACGCCGGCGACATCGATGTGATGACCCGCGCGATGACGCCCGATCAGGTGCAGTCGATGGTCGAGAAGCCCAAGGACGGCATCCAGCTCACCGAGATGCCGGGTCTGGAGATCCGTTACCTCGGCTTCGACACCGACGCCCCGACCGTCAAGGAGAAGGCGGTGCGCCAGGCCATGGCGTACACCATCGACCGCGGCGACCTGGTCACCAAGGTGTACGGCTCGGTGGCCGAGCCGCTGTACTCGCTCATCCCGTCGAGCATCGCCACACACACCAACTCGTTCTTCAACAAGTACGGCGACCGCAACCTGCCCAAGGCCGCCGACATGCTGGAGAGCGCCGGGATCGCCACCCCCGTGAAGCTCTCGCTGAACTACACCACCGACCACTACGGTGAGGCGACGGCGAAGGAGTTCGAGACCCTCAGGGACCAGCTCAACAGCAGCAAGCTCTTCGACGTCTCCATCAAGGGCACGGAGTGGAAGACCTTCCGTCCGAACCAGATCAACGGTGACTACTCCGTCTACGGCATGGGCTGGTTCCCCGACTTCCCGGACCCGGACAGCTATGTCGCGCCCTTCCTGGACAAGGACAACTTCCTCAACACGCCCTACAACAACGCCAAACTGCGCGGCGAGCTGATCCCGCAGTCGCGCCGTGAGGCCGACCGCAGCGCCGCGACGAGGACCTTCAGCCAGATCCAGGACATCGTCGCCGACGAGGTGCCGGTGCTGCCGCTCTGGCAGGGCAAGCAGTACGTCGCCTCGCGCGATGACATCGCGGGTGTGGAGTGGGCGGTCAACTCCTCGGCGGAACTGCTCCTCTGGGAGCTCCGCCGCGGCCCCGGCGCGTCCTGACCTTCCCGGGCTTCCGGGAGACCTCCGGAACTTCCTGAACAGCGGTCCGGCCGCGTGGGCGAGTCCCACGCGGCCGGACGTGTCATGCGCGGTGGCCCGCCGCCGTCACTGGGCGCCGGGGCGCACCAGCCCGCTCTCGTACGCGTACACCGCGGCCTGTACCCGGTCGCGCAGCCCCAGCTTGGTCAGCACATGACCCACATGCGTCTTGACCGTGGTCTCACTGACGAAGAGATCCGCGGCGATCTCCGCGTTGGACAGCCCGCGGGCGACCAGCTTCAGGACCTCGACCTCGCGCTCGGTCAGCGTGTGGAGTGTGCTGGGCACCGGCTCCTCGCCGGACGGCAGATGATCCGCGTACTTGTCGAGCAGCCGGCGCGTGACGCTGGGCGCCAGCATCGCCTCACCCGCCGCGACCACCCGGATCGCCTGGACCAGCTCATTGGCGGGCGCGTCCTTGAGCAGAAAGCCGCTGGCCCCCGCGCGCAGCGCCTCCACCACGTACTCGTCGAGATCGAAGGTCGTCAGGACCAGCACCTTCGCCGGACCGTCCCGGCCGGGGCCGGTGATCTGGCGCGTCGCCTCCACCCCGTCCATCCGGGGCATCCGGATGTCCATCAGCACCACATCGGGCTGCAGCGCGCGGACCTGGTCGATGGCCTGGAGGCCGTCCCCGGCCTCGCCGACGACCGCGATGTCCTGCTCGGCCTCCAGGATCATCCGGAAGCCGGTGCGCAGCAGCGGCTGGTCATCGACCAGTAGGACGCGGACAGTCACAGGGAACTCCTTCACTAGACCGGCCCCATTCTGCCCTGACAGCCCGACCGCGCCCCCGCCGGGCGCGGCGGCCCCCCACACGCTCCCTCACGCGCTCCCCGGCACGCCGACCGTCAGCGGATAGACGGGAGGCGTACCACCGAATTCCGGACAGAGCGCCTGATGGTCGCACCAGCCGCACAGCTTCGTGGGACGCGGCCGCCAGTCACCCGTCTCGGTGGCCAGCCTGATCGCCTCCCACAGCGCGAGCAGCTTGCGCTCCACCCGCTCCAGATCGGCCTCCACCGGGTCGTACGTGACGACCTCCCCGCTGCCCAGATACACCAGCTGGAGCCGGCGCGGCACCACCCGCTTCAGCCGCCAGATCACCAGCGCGTAGAACGACATCTGGAACCGCGCCCCGTCCGCGTACTCCGGACGGGGGGCCTTGCCCGTCTTGTAGTCGACGATCCGTACCTCGCCCGTGGGGGCCACATCGACGCGGTCGATCACCCCGCGCAGCCGCAGCCCCGACTCCAACTCCGTCTCGACGAAGAGCTCCCGCTCGGCCGGCTCCAGCCGGGTCGGGTCCTCCAGCGAGAACCACCGCTCGACCAGCCGCTCCGCCTCCGCCAGCCAGCCCGCCAGCCGCTCGCCCTCCGAGTCCTCCGCGAACAGCTCGGCCAGCTCGGGACGGGACTCCAGCAGCCGGTCCCACTGGCCGGGGACCAGCGCCTTCGCCCGTGGCGCCGTACGCTCCGCGGCCGGCGCGTCGAAGAGCCGCTCCAGCACGGCGTGGACGAGCGTGCCGCGGGTCGCCGCCTCGCTGGGCTTCTCCGGCAGCTTGTCGATCACGCGGAACCGGTACAGCAGAGGGCACTGCATGAAGTCGCTCGCACGCGACGGCGACAGCGACACCGGCGGCCGGCTCGATGGCGAAGTGGGCGGCGTCGTCGCGGAAGTGGGCGGCAGGCTCGTACTCATGACGCAGACCCTATGACCCGACACCGACAGCGATCCGAATACCATCGACTACAGAGCCACTCGCACCGCATGATCGAGCGAGCGACGCTGCTGACGAAGGGAACCCGTGAAAGAGGACGACGAGCGCGGCGAGAGCAAGCCGTCGCAGCCCGGCAAGGGGGATACGGGCCCCGACGGCAAGCCACCGCGCCGCGAAGACCCAGGCGGTGGCATTCTCATGGGCCGCCCCTTCGGCGTGCCGGTGTACGTCGCCCCGAGCTGGTTCCTGGTGGCCGCGCTCATCACCTGGATCTTCGGCGGCCAGCTCGAACGGGTCCTCCCGCAGCTGGGCGGCCTCCGCTATCTGCTGGCGCTCTTCTTCGCCGTCGCCTTCTACGCCTCCGTACTCGTCCATGAACTGGCCCATACGGTCGCCGCGCTGCGCTTCAAGCTGCCGGTGCGCCGGATCCAGCTCCAGTTCTTCGGCGGCGTCTCCGAGATCGAGAAGGAGTCCGAGACCCCGGGCCGCGAATTCATCCTGGCCTTCGTCGGGCCGCTGCTCTCGCTGGTGCTCTCCGGGATCTTCTACCTCGGCCTGCTGGCCGTCGAGCCCGGTACGGTCCCCGGCGTCCTGCTCGCGGGGCTGATGGTCTCCAATCTGATCGTCGCCGCCTTCAATCTGCTCCCCGGCCTTCCGCTGGACGGCGGCCGGATGCTGCGCGCGGTCGTCTGGAAGATCACCGGCAAGCCGATGAGCGGCACCGTCGCCGCCGCCTGGGTCGGCCGGGCGCTCGCGGTCGCCGTGCTGATCGGCCTGCCGCTCCTCACCCGTACGGGCGCCCTGGGCACCTCCGCCAGGAACGTCAGCGGCATGGAGACCGTCACCGACGCGCTGCTCGCCGCCATCCTCGCGGCGATCATCTGGACCGGCGCGGGCAACAGTCTGCGGATGGCCAGGCTCCGCGAACACCTCCCCGAACTCCAGGCCCGCGCCCTCACCCGGCGCGCGGTGCCGGTCGAGTCCTCCACCCCGCTCTCCGAGGCGCTGCGCCGGGCCAACGAGGCGGGCGCCCGCGCCCTGGTCGTCGTCGACGGCCAGGGCGACCCGACGGCCCTGGTCAGGGAGTCCGCGATCGTCGGCGTACCCCAGCACCGCCGCCCCTGGGTCGCCGTCAGCGGTCTCGCCCAGGACCTCACGGAAGGCATGAAGGTCCCCGCGGACCTGGCGGGGGAGGCACTGCTCGAACGGCTCAGGGCCAGCCCCGCGACGGAGTACCTGGTGCTGGAGGAGACGGGAGAGATCTACGGGGTCCTGTCGACCGCCGATGTCGAACGCGCCTTTGTCGCCGCGATGGCCCGCCCACAGGGGAAGTGAGCATCGCGGGGCCGCCCATCGGGGCGAACCGAGCCCCCGGAAAAAGCGGCTAAGCTTCAAACATGTCCGAACCGACCGGTGCCGCCCGTCGTCGCGGCCCCTTCAAGGTCGGGGACCAGGTTCAGCTCACCGACCCCAAGGGACGCCACTACACCTTCACGCTCGAAGCCGGGAAGAATTTCCACACCCACAAAGGGTCCTTCCCGCACGACGAGCTGATCGGTGCTCCCGAGGGCAGTGTTGTCCGTACCACGGGAAACGTCGCCTATCTCGCGCTGCGCCCCCTGCTCCCCGACTATGTCCTGTCCATGCCCCGCGGCGCCGCGGTGGTCTATCCGAAGGACGCCGGCCAGATCCTGGCCTTCGCCGATATCTTTCCCGGCGCACGCGTCGTCGAGGCGGGCGTGGGCTCCGGCTCGCTCAGCAGTTTCCTGCTGCGCGTCATCGGGGACCAGGGCATGCTGCACTCCTACGAGCGCCGCCAGGACTTCGCCGACATCGCCCGGCAGAACGTGGAGCGCTACTTCGGCGAGCCGCACCCCGCCTGGCAGCTGACGGTCGGTGACCTTCAGGACAATCTGTCCGACACGGACGTCGACCGCGTGATCCTGGACATGCTCGCCCCCTGGGAGTGCGTCGAGGCCGTCTCCAAGGCGCTGGTGCCCGGCGGCATCCTCTGCGCGTATGTCGCGACGACCACTCAACTCGCCCGCACCGTCGAGACGATCAGGGAGTTCGGCACGTTCAACGAGCCGGCCGCCTGGGAGTCGATGATCCGCAACTGGCATGTGGAGGGCCTTGCCGTACGCCCGGACCACCGCATGATCGGCCACACCGGCTTTCTGGTGACCGCCCGTCGGCTCGCGGACGGCGTCGAGCCGCCGCTGCGCCGCCGCCGTCCCGCCAAGGGCGCGTACGGCGACGACTACGACGGCCCCGGCAGCGGCAGCGGCTCACGCGGCTGACCGAACACGCGCACAGCGCCGCCGAGTTCCCGTCCGGAACGGGGGAACTCGGCGGCGCTTTCTTTATGTTGGTCTTACGGACCCCGCTGTTCCGCCGCACTGTGACGTGTGGCACGATGCTGTCTCCCCCCTCCCCGCCGTTGGTCATCAACCGGCACCGCCTTCACAGGAGACACTCCGCGTGCAGCTCTCCGACGCTCCGGACCTCGCGCACACCCGGCCCCGCCCCGTGCACTGGCTCGCGACGGCCACCGCGATGGCCGCTGTCGTGGCCCTGGCCGGTCTGCTCCAGCCCGGCGCCGCCACGGCGTCCCAGTCGGGCTCGGGATCCCCGAAGGCGGCGGACCCCGGCCGGGCCCCGCTGCCCGCCCCCGACCCCTCCGGCGTGGACTACCCGCTGGAGTGCGGGGACGTGGGCACGACCCTCGCGAAGAAGGCCTCGGGCGACCTCGACGGGGACGGCAACCCGGAGACCGTGGCGGTCGTACACTGCGCGGCCGGCTCCGGCACCCCGCCCAACGGCGTGTACGTACTGACCAGGACCGGCGGCGAGGACGACCGGGCCAGGATCGTGGCGACGCTGGTGGACCCGAAGGACAAGCTCACCGTCGGCCCCGACTTCGCGGTACGCGACGGGGAGATCGTCGCGACCCTGCTCGGCTACTCGGGACCCACGGTCCCCAGCTGCTGTCCCGACGAGGAACAGCGTGTCTCCTGGCGGTGGCGGAACGGCGCGTTCGTACGCGGCGAGCGGCCCGTCGCGCGGAGTGTGTGAAAGATCACCACAGGTGGCGCCATGCGACGGGCTGTGACGGGGAGTTACGCCGCGTCGGGGCCGTACACCTCGACCTGGTCCGTCACGCGGCGTACATGAATGCAGTCACCGGGGCACTCCTTGGCGGAATCCACCACGTCGCGCAGCAGCTGCAGGGGTACGCGTGTGGTCGCGCCAGGGGCCTGAAGCAGCTCGTCGTCCGGGCTCTTCACATAGGCCAGGCCGTCGATGTCCAGCTCGAACACATCAGGGGCGTACTGCGCACAGATCCCGTCCCCGGTGCAGAGGTCCTGGTCGATCCAGACCTCCAGCGGCTCACCGTTCTCGGTGACGCCTTCGGTGGGAGCCTCCTGCTGCACGGTCATCTCTCCTGCCGTTTACCGCGTCGGGCAGCGCATTATGGAGTAAGTCGCGGCGGCCCTGACGGGTGTTGAACGCTTCGACGATACAACCGACAGCTTTCCGATGTTCCTGGGTGGGTATTCCCCTGGCGTGAGGGAGGGCGCAAGGGTGAAGATCGGACCTACCCCGACAGTCTTTGTGATCTAGGGGTTTCAATCATCACCCACCCAGGTAGGGTCAGGAAGCGTCCAGCTCCCCTTGGAGGAGGTGAGGACCGTGGCAGCCCACGACGACGACATCAACCGCGGCATCCGGCCCGGGCGGGGGTCCGAAGACCCAGCCGGCCAGGTTGCCTATCTCGAGCAGGAAATCGCCGTCCTGCGACGTAAGCTCGCCGACTCTCCGCGGCACACGAGGATTCTCGAAGAGCGGATCGTCGAGTTGCAGACGAATCTCGCCGGTGTGTCCGCACAGAACGAGCGGCTCGCCAATACGCTCCGTGAGGCCCGCGATCAGATCGTGGCCCTCAAGGAGGAGGTCGACCGGCTCGCTCAGCCGCCGGCCGGCTTCGGTGTCTTTCTGCAGGCCAATGAGGACGGCACGGCCGATATCTTCACCGGGGGCCGCAAGCTCCGGGTGAATGTCAGCCCCGGCGTCGAGCTCGACGAGCTCAGGCGCGGCCAGGAAGTCATGCTCAATGAGGCGCTCAATGTGGTCGAGGCCATGGAGTTCGAGCGCGCCGGGGACATCGTCACCCTCAAGGAGATCCTTGAGGACGGCGAGCGCGCCCTGGTGATCGGGCACACCGACGAGGAACGGGTGGTGCGGCTCGCCGAGCCGCTGCTGGACATCACCGTCCGTCCCGGCGACGCCCTCCTGCTCGAACCCCGCTCCGGCTATGTCTACGAAGTGGTTCCCAAGAGCGAGGTCGAGGAGCTTGTCCTCGAAGAGGTTCCGGACGTCGATTACAACAAGATCGGCGGTCTCGGCGGCCAGATCGAGATGATCCGCGACGCGGTCGAGCTTCCGTACCTCCACCCGGACCTCTTCAAGGAGCACGAACTGCGACCGCCGAAGGGCATCCTGCTCTACGGCCCGCCCGGCTGCGGCAAGACACTGATCGCCAAGGCCGTCGCGAACTCCCTCGCCAAGAAGGTCGCGGAGGTGACCGGCCGGCCCGCGGGGAAGAGCTACTTCCTCAACATCAAGGGTCCCGAGCTCCTCAACAAGTACGTCGGTGAGACCGAGCGGCATATCCGCCTGGTCTTCCAGCGTGCCCGGGAGAAGGCGAGCGAAGGCACGCCCGTCATCGTCTTCTTCGACGAGATGGAATCCCTCTTCCGCACCCGCGGATCCGGTGTCAGCTCGGACGTGGAGAACACCATCGTCCCCCAGCTGCTCGCCGAGATCGATGGTGTGGAGGGCCTGGAGAACGTCATCGTCATCGGCGCCTCCAACCGCGAGGACATGATCGACCCCGCGATCCTGCGGCCCGGCCGGCTCGATGTGAAGATCAAGATCGAGCGTCCGGACGCGGAGGCGGCGAAGGACATCTTCGCGAAGTATCTGACGTCCTCGCTGCCGCTGCACGTGGACGACGTCTCCGAGCACAACGGCTCCAAGGAGGCCGCGGCTCACGGAATGATCCAGTCCGTCGTGGAGCAGATGTACGCGGAATCCGAGGAGAACCGCTTCCTTGAGGTCACGTACGCGAACGGCGACAAGGAAGTCCTGTATTTCAAGGACTTCAACTCCGGCGCGATGATCCAGAACATTGTCGACCGGGCCAAGAAGATGGCCATCAAGGCATTCCTCGACCACGACCAGAAGGGCCTCAGGGTCTCCCATCTCCTCCAGGCATGCGTGGATGAGTTCAAGGAGAACGAGGACCTGCCGAACACCACGAACCCGGACGACTGGGCCCGTATCTCCGGTAAGAAGGGCGAGCGGATTGTCTTCATCCGTACCCTGGTGACCGGAAAGCAGGGCGCGGACACCGGACGCTCCATCGACACGGTGGCGAACACCGGTCAGTACCTGTAGAGCGCGGACCGGCTGCGGATGTCCGGAAGGGCATCCGCAGCCGGTTGCTTTCCACGTACCTTCCACCACACCAGGCCAATGACGGAAATGATCTCCCCACCGGCGCAGAGGCGTTCTAGGCTCTTTCCTACCGCCGCGTCGCGCAGTGCGGGGCCGGGCACCGCACACGCATACGCGACGGAGAGACAGCGGTACTTGAGCGGCGCTTCCGGAGGGGAGCGCCGCCGGGCAAGGAGGGCCGCATGACCGTACGGCGAGTAATGGGCATTGAGACGGAGTACGGCATCTCCGTTCCGGGTCACCCGAACGCCAATGCCATGCTCACCTCGTCCCAGATCGTCAACGCCTACGCGGCGGCGATGCACCGGGCGCGACGCGCCCGCTGGGATTTCGAGGAGGAGAATCCGCTGCGGGACGCCCGCGGGTTCGACCTCGCCCGCGAGACGGCCGATTCCAGTCAGCTCACCGACGAGGACATCGGTCTGGCCAATGTGATTCTCACGAATGGCGCGCGGCTGTACGTCGACCACGCCCATCCGGAATACAGCTCCCCCGAGATCACCAATCCGCGCGACGCCGTCCTGTGGGACAAGGCGGGCGAGCGCATCATGGCCGAGGCCGCCGAACGCGCGGCCCAGCTCCCTGGCGCCCAGCCGATCCATCTGTACAAGAACAACACCGACAACAAGGGCGCGTCCTACGGCACGCACGAGAACTACCTGATGAAGCGGGAGACCCCCTTCTCGGACATCGTGCGCCATCTGACGCCGTTCTTCGTCTCCCGGCAGGTCGTCACCGGCGCGGGCCGGGTCGGTATCGGCCAGGACGGCCATGAGCACGGCTTCCAGATCAGCCAGCGCGCGGACTATTTCGAGGTCGAGGTCGGCCTGGAGACCACGCTCAAGCGCCCCATCATCAATACCCGTGACGAACCGCATTCCGACGCGGAGAAATACCGCCGGCTGCATGTGATCATCGGCGACGCGAATCTGTCGGAGATCTCGACCTATCTCAAGCTCGGCACGACCTCGCTCGTCCTCTCCATGATCGAGGACGGCTTCATCAACGTCGATCTCGCCGTCGACCAGCCGGTCCGCACGCTGCACCAGGTCTCGCACGACCCCGATCTCGGCCGGCTGGTCACCCTCCGCAGCGGACGGACACTCACCGCTGTCCAGCTCCAGATGGAGTACTTCGAGCTGGCCAGGAAGTACGTGGAGGAGCGCTACGGCGTCGACGCCGACGAGCAGACCAAGGACGTCCTGGGCCGCTGGGAGGACACCCTCAACCGGCTGGAGAACGATCCGATGAGCCTGTCGGGAGAACTCGACTGGATCACCAAGCGGGAGATCCTGGAGGGCTACCGGCGCCGGGACAACCTGGACTGGGACGCGGCCCGGCTGCACCTCGTGGACCTCCAGTACGCCGACGTACGCCCCGCCAAGGGCCTCTACAACCGTCTGGTGGCCCGCGGCAAGATGCAGCGGCTCCTGGACGACCAGGACGTCGAGCGGGCCAGGACGAAGCCTCCGGAGGACACCAGGGCGTATTTCCGCGGACGGTGTCTGGAGCAGTACGCGGACGATGTGGCGGCCGCCTCGTGGGACTCGGTCATCTTCGACCTGCCCGGCCGTGACTCGCTCCAGCGCGTACCCACTCTGGAGCCGCTGCGGGGCACCCGGAACCACGTCAAGGAGCTGCTTGACCGGTGCCGTACGGCGGAGGAGCTGGTCCGGGTGCTGTCCGGAGGCTGAAATGGTCCCTGTCCGGGAATGATCGAGGTGGTACCCGGACGTTGTCAGAAGTGCGGGGCCGATGTCGGGCCCTCCTTGTAGGGTCTGATCTTGTAGGTCACATCGAGCGGGGCGAACCGAGCGGGGTGAGGGTTATGGCGACCAAGGACACCGGCGGCGGACAGCAGAAGGCGACGCGTTCCACCGAGGAGACCGAGGAGCAGGCGCAGGAGGCGCAGGCGTCCGAGGACCTCAAGGAGCGCCAGGAGAAGTTGTCCGACGACGTGGACTCCGTCCTGGACGAGATCGATGACGTCCTTGAGGAGAACGCCGAGGACTTCGTGCGCTCCTTCGTCCAAAAGGGCGGCCAGTAGCAGCGGTTGTCCGTTCCGGTGCGCCGGTGAAAGCCGGTCGCACCGGGACGGATGACACGCGGCGGCGCGGGTAAGGTCCGTGCACAGTTCTTTAGATCGGCCCGGCGCGAGCGGCGGGCCGCCGCCCATCCGGAAGGAAACGTGTGGAAGCCAACCCTCGTAGCACCGGGCGTCTGCCGGCAGCCTTCCTGACGCCCGGCTCGTCCTCGTTCATGGACTTCCTGTCCCACCACTCGCCGGACATGCTGCCCGGCAAGCGCACGCTGCCGCCCCTCCAGGGCGCCATCGAGGCGCCGCACGGGACGACGATCGTCGCGGTCAGCTTCCCCGGTGGTGTGGTGCTCGCCGGTGACCGGCGCGCGACGATGGGCAACATGATCGCCCAGCGCGACATCGAGAAGGTCTTCCCGGCCGACGAGTACTCGGCCGTCGGCATCGCGGGCACGGCGGGTCTCGCCGTGGAGATGGTCAAGCTCTTCCAGCTGGAGCTGGAGCACTTCGAGAAGGTCGAAGGAGCGCAGCTCTCCCTGGAGGGCAAGGCCAACCGGCTCTCCACGATGATCCGCAGCAATCTGGCCATGGCGATGCAGGGCCTGGCCGTGGTCCCGCTCTTCGCAGGCTGGGACGTGGAGCGCGAGAAGGGCCGCATCTTCTCGTACGACGTGACGGGCGGCCGTTCCGAGGAGGTGGGCTTCGCGTCCACCGGCTCCGGCTCAATCTTCGCCCGTGGCGCGATGAAGAAGCTCTACCGCGAGGATCTGACCGAGGAGCAGGCCACCACCCTGGTCATCCAGGCGCTCTACGACGCCGCGGACGACGACTCGGCGACCGGCGGACCCGATGTGGCGCGCCGGATCTATCCCATCGTCACCGTCATCACCGAAGAGGGCTTCCGGAAGCTGACCGACCAGGAATCCGCCGATATCGCCCGCTCGATCCTGGAGCGCCGGCTGGAACAGCCCGACGGCCCGCGCGCCGCGCTGCTCTGATGCCGCTCTCTTCTGAACAAACATGCCTCTGACAGAAAGGGACGGATAGCCGGTGTCGACGCCGTTCTATGTCTCACCCCAGCAGGCCATGGCCGACCGGGCGGAATACGCCCGCAAGGGCATCGCCCGCGGTCGCAGCCTGGTCGTGCTGCAGTACGCCGACGGCATTGTCTTCGTCGGCGAGAACCCGTCCCGCGCACTTCACAAGTTCAGCGAGATCTATGACCGGATCGGCTTCGCGGCAGCCGGTAAGTACAACGAGTACGAGAATCTGCGCATCGGCGGGGTGCGCTACGCGGATCTGCGCGGCTACACCTACGACCGCGACGATGTGACCGCCCGCGGGCTCGCCAATGTCTACGCCCAGACGCTCGGCACGATCTTCTCCAGCGCCGGTGAGAAGCCGTACGAGGTGGAGCTGGTGGTCGCCGAGGTGGGCGCCACCCCGGACGGCGACCAGATCTACCGGCTGCCCCATGACGGCTCGATCGTGGACGAGCACGGCTCGGTCGCGGTGGGCGGCAGCTCGGAGCAGATCAGTTCCTATCTGGACCAGCGGCACCGCGACGGCATGTCGCTCGCCGAGGCCCTCAAGCTGGCTGTCCAGGCGCTCTCCAGGGACACCAACGGCGGCGAGCGGGAGATCCCGGCCGAGCGGCTGGAGGTGGCGGTTCTGGACCGTACGCGACCGCAGCAGCGCAAGTTCAAGCGGATCGTGGGCCGTCAGCTCTCCCGGCTGCTTGAGGCGGACGGCGCCGCCTCCACGCCGACGGACGCGCCCTCGGACACCGAGGAGCCGGACGGCGCCACGCCCGCCCCGGCCAAGGCGCCCTCGGAGGCACCGGAGGCGTCCGAGACCACCGAGAAGCCGGAGCCCAAGGCGCCCGAGGGCAAGGACAGCGGCAAGCCGGACGGGAAAGACACCGGCGAGTAGCCCGGGCGGAAACGTCTCAGCATGCCCCGGCGCGCTCGCACGCGCCGGGGCATCGTCGTGCTCACGGAGCGTGTCACGGGACGGGCCGCGCGGGCGGCGGGGGCGCCGTGGAGTCGCGGACCACCAGCGAGACCGGGAGGTCGCCGGTCTCCGGCCGGCGGCCGTCCAGGACCGCCAGCAGGGCTGACATCCCTCGCTCGCCCACCCGCTCGGCGGGCAGCCGTACCGTCGTCAGCTCCGGATCGACCGCCGTCGCGAGCGCCAGATCGTCGAAGCCGCTCACCGAGATGTCCTCAGGCACCCGCAGCCCGAGCCGCCGTACGGCCTTGCAAGCGCCCGCGGCCAGGATGTCGTCGTCGCACACCAGCGCCGTCGGCCGGGGCCCGGGGCCGGTGAGGGCGCGCTCGGTGGCCTCCCGCGCGGCATCCACCTCCAGCGGCGCGGAGACCGTGCGCACGGCCGCGTCCGGCACCCCCCGTACCGTCTCGGCCAGTGCCGCCGCCCGTACGTCGAAGGTCCAGGAGGTTACGGCGGAGGAGAGATGGATCAGCCGCCGGTGACCAAGACCCAGCAGATGCCCGGCGATCTGTCGCATGCCGTCGGCGATGTCGAGATTCACCCGGGCGGCGGCTCCGGGCGCCGCCGGATCGCTGTCGAGCATCACCAGCGGCAGATCCGCGCCGTCCGAGCCGCGGATCGTGTCCAGCGCGCCGGTCGCCATCGAGGAGGCGATCACCCCGTCCAGCGCGGCCCGCGCCGAGGCGAAGGGGTCTCTGGCGGGACCCACCCCGGCCGGTGAGGGGTAGAGGACGACCCCGAAGCCGTGCTCCGCGGCGACCTCGGCCGCTCCCGTGTAGACCCGGGCGAAGAACTCGTTGGTGAGCGCGGGCACGACCAGGAGCGCCGTTCTGGTGGTGCCGAGCCGCAGATTGCGGGCGGCGAGATTGGGCCGGTAGCCCAGGGCGCGTGCCGTGTCCCGCACCAGAGCGGCGGTCCGCTCCGAGACCCTGCCCCGCCACTTGTCGCCGAGGACGAGGGAGACCGTGGCCTGGGACACGCCCGCGGCGCGCGCCACGTCCTTGCTGGTGGGCCTGGCGGACTGCTCTGTCATGACTGCCGTTCTCCGTCGCGCGGTGAGAATCGCGGTGGACCCGCGGACTGCGCACATGGTACGTATGTCGCTGCACGTTATACGTAAAACCCCGGACGGGACAGGACTGCGCGGCCCGGGGACGAACCGACGGAAACAGAGGGCGACATGGCCACGGGGTATCTGGACATACTCAAGGCGCCGCACGCCGCACGGCTGCTCACCGGGACACTGGTGGGCCGGCTGCCGAGCGCCACGGGCCATATCGCGATCGTCCTGTTCACCCGCGCCGAGGGCGGCAGCTACACCCTGGCCGGGGTGTACACGGCGCTCTTCGGCATCACCACGGCCATCGGCCAGCCGCTGCTGGGCCGGGCCGTGGACCTGTTCGGACAGCCCCGTGTGCAGTTCCCCGCGGCGCTGGTCTCGGCCCTCGCCATGGTGCTCTTCGCGGCTGTCGGAACGGGGGAGCCGGCCCTCGCGTACCCGGCCGTGGCGATCGCGGGCCTGTTCACCCCGCCACTGGAGGGCGGGCTCCGCGCGCTGTGGCCGAGCGTCCTGGGCCGCGAGGACCGGGTGCACCGGGCGTACGCGATGGACGCCGTGGCCCAGGAGGTCATGTTCACGGTCGGCCCGCTCTTCGTCACCCTGCTGGTCGCGCTCTGGTCCCCGGCCTCCGCGCTGCTCGTCATCAACGTCATCGGCGTACTCGGCGCACTCTCCGTCGTCCTGTCCGGGCCCTCCCGGGCCTGGCGCTCCGCGCCCCGGGAGGCGCACTGGCTCGGCGCCCTGCGCTCGCCGGGGCTGCTCGTCCTGCTCGGCGCGTTCCTCTTCATCGGCATGGCCCTCGGCTCCATCACCGTCGCGGGCGTCGCCTACGCCGACGACCACGGCGACGAGTCCGTGTACGGCTGGCTGATGGCCGCTCTCGGTCTGGGCGCGCTGATCGGCGGCTCGGTGTACGGATCGCGGCAGTGGACCGGGGGTCCCGAGCGCCGTCTGCGGGGCATCGTCGCCCTGTTGGCCCTCTGTTACCTCCCGCTGACGCTCACCCCCGGTGTGGTCGCGATGACCGCGCTGTCCGCCCTCGCCGGGGTCTTTCTGGCACCCGCGCTGGCCTGCGCCTTCATCGTCGTCGACCGGCACGCCCCGCTCGGCACGGTCACCGAGGCGTTCTCCTGGCTCGTCACCACGTTCGGTGTCGGAACCGCGCTCGGCACCGCCGCCGCGGGCCCCGCCGTGGAGCTCGGCGGCACCTCCGCGAGCTTCGCCGTGGCGGGCGCCGGCGGTATCGCCGCGCTGCTGGTACTGCTGGTCACCCAGCGGGTCCTGAAGGCTCCCACCGGCCCTTCGGATGCCACCATCCGGACGGAAAATGATCGAAGCGGTGCGGCCCAACCCGGTTTCAGCTCTGGCCATCAGGCGTAATGTTCAGACATGGACCGCCGCATTTTCGGGCTGGAGAACGAGTACGGCGTCACGTGCACGTTCAGGGGACAGCGCCGACTGTCACCTGACGAAGTGGCGCGCTACCTCTTCCGCCGTGTTGTCTCATGGGGCCGCAGCAGCAATGTCTTCCTGCGGAACGGCGCCCGTCTCTACCTCGACGTGGGTTCGCATCCGGAATACGCAACTCCCGAATGCGACAACATCTCCGAGCTGGTCACGCACGACAAGGCGGGCGAGCGCATTCTGGAGGGGCTGCTCGTCGACGCCGAACGCCGCCTGCACGAGGAGGGAATCGCGGGCGACGTCTATCTCTTCAAGAACAACACCGATTCCGCCGGAAACTCCTACGGCTGCCACGAGAACTATCTCGTCGCCCGCCACGGCGAGTTCTCCCGGCTCGCGGACATCCTCATCCCCTTCCTCGTCACCCGTCAGCTGCTCTGCGGCGCGGGCAAGGTACTCCAGACCCCCCGGGGCGCGGTCTACTGCGTCAGTCAGCGCGCGGAGCACATCTGGGAGGGCGTCAGCTCCGCCACCACCCGCTCCCGTCCGATCATCAACACCCGTGACGAACCGCACGCGGACGCGGAGCGCTACCGCCGGCTCCATGTCATCGTCGGCGACTCGAACATGTCCGAGACGACCATGCTGCTCAAGGTCGGCGCCACCGACCTCGTCCTGCGCATGATCGAGGCGGGCACGGTGATGCGCGATCTCACCCTGGAGAACCCGATCCGGGCGATCCGCGAGGTCAGCCATGACCTCACCGGCCAGCGCAAGGTCCGCCTGGCCAGCGGCCGCGAGGCCTCCGCCCTGGAGGTCCAGCGCGAGTACTACGAGAAGGCCGTCGACTTCGTGGAACGCCGGGGCATCCGCACCGGCACCGTCGAACAGGTCCTGGAACTGTGGGGCCGTACGCTCGACGCGATCGAGGCCGAGGATCTCGACCGTATCGGCACCGAGATCGACTGGGTCATGAAGTACCAGCTCATCGAGCGGTACCGGGCCAAGCACAATATGACGATGTCGCATCCGAGGGTCGCTCAGATAGACCTCGCCTATCACGACATCCATCGCCGCCGCGGTCTCTACTACCTGCTGGAGAAGAAGGGCCAGGCCGCTCGTATCTGCAACGACATGAAGATCTTCGAGGGCAAGTCGGTGCCCCCGCAGACCACCAGGGCGCGACTGCGCGGCGACTTCATCCGCCGGGCCCAGGAGCAGCGCAGGGACTTCACCGTCGACTGGGTGCATCTCAAGCTCAATGATCAGGCACAGCGCACGGTGCTCTGCAAAGACCCGTTCCGTTCGGTGGACGAGCGGGTGGAGAAACTGATCGCCGGTATGTGAGCCGGCCGGAGACACACGCATTGGTGGAATGTGAGGAGGGCCCCGTACGTATCGCGTACGGGGCCCTCGGCACGCCTTAGAGTGGCGGGCAACTACTGTGCCGTCTGAGATCTGAGGAACACGTGCGCCGACTTGCCGGCCTCATCGTCGTCCCGTTGCTGCTGTTGTCGACAGCGGCCTGTGGCAGCGATGGAGGCTCCGACTCCACCTCGTCCAAGAACGGGCTTCCCGCGATCAGCTCGGGTGCCAAGTTCGGTCAGAAGCCGACCCTCGACAAGGGGGAGGGCACGCCGCCCAAGGAGCTGAAGGTCGATGTCCTCAGCAAGGGCGACGGAGCGACGGTCAAAAAGGGCGATGCGATCCAGGTCAACTATCTGGGCCAGAGCTGGGACTCCGACAAGCCGTTCGACAACAGCTTCGACCGGAAGCAGCCGTTCGATCTGACCGTCGGGGCCGGCATGGTCATCAAGGGCTGGGACGAGGGCCTGGAAGGCCAGAAGGTCGGCAGCCGCGTCGAGCTGAGCATCCCGCCGGAGCTCGGCTACGGCGCCCAGGGCCAGGGCGACATCAAGCCCAACTCCACGCTGGTCTTCGTCGTCGACATTCTGAAGTCCACCCAGGTCCCGGCCTCCGCCAAGGGGACCGCGGTCGCGCAGGACAACATCGACCTGCCCAAGGTCGGCACGAACGACGACGGCAAGGAGCCGACCGTCACCGTCCCGAAGAGCGCCCCGCCCAAGAAGCTGGTCTCCAACTACGTGCTGGAGAGCGACGGCGAGGTCGTCAAGGACTCGGACACCGTCGTGCTGAACTACGCCGCGTACATCTGGAAGGACCGCAAGCAGTTCGACAGCACGTACAAGAGCGGCCGCACGCAGACCTTCCCGCTGCCGCAGCTCAACCTGAAGGGCCTCAAGACGGGCATCGTCGGCAAGAAGGTCGGCAGCCGGGTCCTCATCGTGATCCCGCCGGACCAGGGCTTCGGCAACCAGGAGCAGCAGGGCATCCCGAAGGACTCCACGCTGGTCTTCGCGGTGGACATCCTGGCGAAGGTGTAAGACTGTCCCGGTTGCCCCGTTCATCATTTAGAGGAGCAGTTCAGTGAGCATCGACAAGCCCGAGGTCGACTTCCCGGGTGGCGAGCCGCCGGCCGATCTGGAGATCAAGGACATCATCGAAGGTGACGGCCCGGTGGCCAAGGCGGGCGACTCCGTCTCCGTCCACTACGTGGGCGTCGCGTTCTCCACCGGTGAGGAGTTCGACTCCTCCTGGAACCGGGGCACCCCGCTCCAGTTCCAGCTCGGCGCCGGCCAGGTCATCAAGGGCTGGGACGAGGGCGTGCAGGGCATGAAGGTCGGCGGGCGTCGCCAGCTGATCATCCCCTCGCACCTGGCGTACGGCGAGCGCGGCGCCGGCGGCGGCCGGATCGCCCCCGGTGAGGCGCTGATCTTCGTCTGCGACCTGGTCGCTGTCTGATCACATCCGGACACCCGAGGGCCCATGCTGTCCGGCATGGGCCCTCGGCTTTTACGGCGACACCCCGGGGCGGTACGGTCAGCGGGGAGCGCGGCACGATCAAGAGGGGTGCGAGGCGTCGATGGCCATTGCCAAGGCCGAGCGGCTGATGAATCTGGCGCTGTGTCTGCTCGGGACCCGGCGTCCGCTCAGCAAGCGTGAGCTGCGGGGCTCCATCGAGGCCTATCTGGAGGCCGGCACCGACGACTCGTTCAACCGGATGTTCGAGCGCGACAAGGACGATCTGCGCGAACTCGGCCTGGTCATCGAGACGGTGGAGAACCTCGACGGCGACACCGGCTATCTCGCCCGCCGCGACAGCAACCGGCTGCCCGCCATCACCCTCGACGCCGAGGAGGCCGCCGCCCTCGGTCTCGCCGCCAAGGTCTGGCAGCAGGCGCGGCTGGCCGGCGCGGCGAGCGGCGCCCTGCAGAAGCTGCGCGCCGCCGGGATGCCGGAGGCGGAGGACACCTACGAGGCGCACCACGGCGCGCTCGAACCCCGTATCCCCGTTCATGAGGCCGCCTTCGAACCGCTGATGCTCGCCTGCCGCGACCGGCGTCCCGTCGCCTTCGACTACCGCAAGGCCAACGCCGCCCGACCGGAACAGCGCCAGGTGGAGCCGTGGACGCTGGAGTGCTGGCGCGGCCACTGGTATCTGGCCGGCTGGGACCGGGACCGCGGTGCCGAGCGGGTCTTCCGGCTCTCCCGGATCACCGGCCGGGTCCGCTCCCGCGCGGGTGTCTTCAGCGCGCCCGTACCCGATGTCGTGACCGTACGGGAGACCGTGGAGAGCTGGGCGGGGGAGACCGCGACGCGCTCCGCGCTGATCAAGCTGCGCTCGGGGTGCGGCTATCCGCTGCGGGCCAAGGCGCTGTCGTCACGGGAACTGGGCGACGGCTGGGACGAGCTGGAAGTCCCGTACGGACACGGGCTGGACGCCTGGCTGGTGGAGTTCGGCCCGGACGTGGTCGTACTGGAGCCCGCGGATCTGCGGGCCGATGTCCTGGACCGGCTGCGCGCCGTGGCCAAGGGCTGAGGGGGACTCGTACAACCATGGCAGCCAACGCCATCGACCAGACCCGGCGGATGCTCTCGCTCGTGACCTATCTGCGGGAGCGCCCCGGCGCGCACGTCAGCGATGTCGCCCGTGCCTTCGGCATCACCGAGGACGAGCTGATCTCCGACCTCGATGTGCTGCCCATGTGCGGGACGAGTTTCCGCGGCGGCGATCTGCTCGACATCGACACCGACGGCGACCGCATCTGGTGGCACAACCCCGACGATGTCGCCGAGCCACTGCGGCTCGCCGCCGACGAGGCGACGGCGCTGCTCGTCGCCGCCCGCGCCGTCGCCACCCTGCCGGGGCTGCGCGAGGGCGACCGGGAGGCGCTGCTGCGCGCCACCGCCAAGCTGGAGACAGCCGCCGGTGAGGTCGCGGGGGCCAGCTCCCGGCTGTCGGTGACCTTCGAGTCCGAGGGCGGGGTGTTCGCCGAGGTCGACCGGGCGATCTCGGAGCGCCGCCGGCTGTGGCTGCGCTACTACTCGCCGGCGCGTGACGAGCTGACGGAGCGCGAGGTCGACCCGATCCGGCTGTTCGCCGTGGGTCACACCTATATGGAGGCCTGGTGCCGGCTCTCCGAGGCGCGGCGTACGTTCCGCCTCGACCGGGTCGCCGAGATCAAGCTGCTGGACGCACCGGCCGCGCCTCCGGAGCTGGAGCTGAGGGATCTGTCGGAAGGGCTGGTGCAGCCCTCGGCCGAGGACCCCGAGGTGGTGATCGAGGTAGGGCCGGGCGGCCGGTGGGTGGCGGAGTACTACCCGCACGACAGCGCGGTCGAACTCCCCGACGGCGGGCTGCGGATCACTCTGCGTACCCCCGCGCCCGCCTCGCTCAGACGGCTGGCGCTGCGGCTCGGCGGGGACGGACGCATCGTCTCCCCGCCGGAGCTGGCGGACAGCGCGCGGCTGGCGGCGGGCGAGGCGCTCGCTGCCTACGACGACCACCGGTGAACGGCTGAGGACGAGGACAAGGAGAACCACGCGCAATGTCGACCATAGCTGGGCTGTCCGGACTTTCGACCGTCGCTCCGGTGCTCTTCAAGGCGGCCTGCCCCGAGTGCCGTGCCCGCTTCGAACTCTCCGCGGGCGCCCTGCGCCTGGCGATCGGCGCCAGCGCCAGGACCACCTTCTATTCCTTCACCTGTCCCGAGTGCGAGGCCATGGTGCGCAAGCCCGCCGGGGAGCGCATAGTCGAACTCCTCACCGGCGGCGGGGTGCGCACCCTCCGCCTCCACTCCACCCCCTGAAACACGGGCCGGAAACACGTCCCCGAACGTCCGAACGTCCCCGAAATACGTCCCGAAACCCACTTCCTGGAACGGTCTAGGCTCTGCCCATGTTCTGGCCCATGCTCGCCATCGCCCTGGGTTTCTGCGGAATCGCCGTGCTCGGCGTCCTGGCCGTCCGCGTCTTCGTGGAAGCCCAGCGGCTCGGCCGTCAGGTCGCCACCACCACGGAGACGATCAACCGGGCAGCCGAGGATCTGGAGCGCGCGGCCACTCGGCTGGCCGCCACGGGTGAGGCGTTGAGGTAGCGACGCACCCTGCTCACCGGCGAAATTGCGGGGTACGCTGCACAGCGTGGCCCCGGCAGCGAGGCGCGGGCCGCCGACGGAAGTACGCACAGGGATTGCCCCGTGTTCACCCCTGCGCGTTACGATCGCTGCGCAACCACGTCGGACAAGAGTCCGGCCGAATCTGTGCAGGCCCCTCCCATGCCGCCTCGGTGAGAAGGTAAAAGCTTATGTTCGGAAGGCTCGGTCCCACCGAGATCATTCTCATCCTCGTCGTGATCGTCCTGCTGTTCGGCGCGAAGAAGCTTCCGGACATGGCGCGTTCGCTCGGCAAGTCGGCCCGCATCCTCAAGAGCGAGGCCAAGGCGATGAAGTCGGAGGGCCAGCAGACGGCCCCGGCGGAGCCGAAGGGCGACGAGACCGCTCAGGACCACGTCGTTCCGCGCACGATCCAGGCCGCGCCCGGTGATGTGACCAGCGCGCGTCCGGTGACCGAGCCGACGGACTCGACCACCAAGCGCTGACACCTGGGCCGAAGCGGGTACCGCTGTTCGCCGGTCGCCCGCCGCACGAGATGAGGACGTGGGTTGCTTAAGTCTGCCCGCAAGAAGGAGACCGATCCCGAGGGGCGGATGCCCCTGGTGGAGCACCTGCGTGAGCTGCGCAACCGGCTCGCGAAGGCGTTGGTGGCAATCGTCATCGTGACACTGGTCGCCGCGTTCTTTTACAAGGACATCATCGAGTTCTTCACCAACCCGGTGCTGAAGTCGGTCGGATGTGAAGCGAGCTTCGCGGATCTGGCTGAGCGGAGGGACGGCACCTGCGCCCGCATTGTCCTGAATGGTCTGCTTACGCCCTTCACTCTCGCGCTCAAGGTCTCCTTGATGGCCGGTGTCGTGGGCTCCTCACCGATCTGGCTGTACCAGCTGTGGGCCTTTGTCGCCCCGGGGCTGCACAAGGCGGAGAAGAAGTACTCGCTCGCCTTCGTGGCGGCGGGCTTCCCGCTCTTCCTGGCCGGCGGCTTCTTCGCGTACAAGACGCTGCCGACGATGGCGAAGGTCCTGCTCGAATTCTCGCCCGCCAACCTGGACAACCAGCTTCCGCTCGATGATCTGCTCGATCTCATCACCCGCATGGTCGTCGTCTTCGGTCTCTCCTTCGAGCTGCCGCTGTTGCTGGTGATGCTCAACCTCGGCGGGGTCATCACGGGCAAGCGGATGGCCGGCTGGTGGCGGGGCATGATCATGGGCATCACCGTGTTCGCCGCGGTGGCCACGCCCAGCACGGACCCGCTGACCATGATGGGCCTCGCCGTCCCGATCTGGGTGCTGTACTTCGTCGCCACGGCGATCTCGCTCCTGAACGACCGCCGCAAGGCACAGCGCGAGGCCATGGGGCCCGGCGACGACGAGGCCTCGGACCTGGATCTGACCCCGGAGGCCGTCGGGGAGATCGAACCCGTCTCGACGCCGCCCGCGCTTTCCGAGCGGTCGGACAGCGGCGGTACGAGGCGACTGAACGGTTACGACGACGTCACCTGATCTCGTGGGGCCCGCCGGGTGACCGGCGGGATCACCCCGTTCGTCCATCCCGCCGCGAGGCGCGGCCGGGGCGCGGGAGCCGCGCACCCGGCCGCCTTCGCGTTCCGGGGCGCGGGATTCTCCGGACGTACGGTCCCCGGCTCCGGAGAGCCGTAGGTCCCCGAGGCGGGGGCTTTCCAAGGGCGATTAAAGATCGGGCTGACTGTCAGAGGTGGCGGGTAGGCTCGACTTCAAGATGACAGAGGACCTCTCACCAGCCGAGCGCTACGCCGCTTCCCGGACGCGCGCCGCCGAGCAGGCCACGGCGCTCGCTCCCTTCCGCGAGATGTATGAATTCGGCCTGGACCCCTTCCAGATCGAGGCATGCCAGGCCCTGGAGGCGGGGAAGGGCGTGCTGGTCGCCGCGCCCACCGGCTCGGGCAAGACGATCGTCGGCGAGTTCGCCGTACACCTGGCCCTGGCCGAGGGCCGCAAGTGCTTCTACACCACGCCCATCAAGGCGCTCTCGAACCAGAAGTACGCCGATCTGGCCAAGCGCTACGGCGCCGCCAAGGTCGGCCTGCTGACCGGGGACAACAGCGTCAACGCGGACGCTCCGGTGGTCGTCATGACCACCGAGGTGCTGCGCAACATGCTCTACGCGGGGTCCCAGGCGCTCAGCGGGCTCGGCTATGTGGTGATGGACGAGGTGCACTACCTCTCCGATCGCTTCCGGGGCGCCGTCTGGGAAGAAGTGATCATCCACCTCCCCGAGTCGGTCACGCTGGTCTCGCTCTCGGCGACGGTCTCCAACGCCGAGGAGTTCGGTGACTGGCTGGACACCGTCCGTGGTGACACCGAAGTGATCGTCTCCGAGCACCGGCCCGTGCCGCTCTGGCAGCATGTGATGGCCGGGCGCCGGATGTACGACCTCTTCGAGGAGGAGACCGACCACGGCGGGCGCGGCGTCGGCAAACGCGAGGTCAATCCGGATCTCGTCCGGCTGGCCCGGATGGAGAACCAGCGCACGTACAACCCGCGCGAACGCCGGCGCGGGAAGATGATCCGCGAGGCGGACCGCGAGCGCGAGCGCCGCCAGCGCTCCCGGATCTGGACGCCCGGCAGGCCCGAGGTCATCGAGCGCCTTGACGCCGAGGGCCTGCTGCCCGCGATCACCTTCATCTTC
Source organism: Streptomyces sp. NPDC056835 (assembly GCF_042789485.1). Classification (NCBI taxonomy): domain Bacteria; kingdom Bacillati; phylum Actinomycetota; class Actinomycetes; order Kitasatosporales; family Streptomycetaceae; genus Streptomyces; species Streptomyces sp. NPDC056835. The sequence continues at coordinate 86,646 of NZ_JBHUBB010000028.1, read as the reverse complement.
AGCCGGGCCGGCTGCGAGGCCGCCGTACAGCAGTGCATGTACGCGGGGCTGCGGCTCAACAACGACGAGGCGCGCCGCAGGGTCCGCGAGATCGTCGAGGAGCGCACGGCCTCGATCCCCGGTGAGGACCTTCATGTCCTCGGCTACTACGAGTGGCTGGAGGGCCTGGAGCGCGGGATCGCCGCGCACCACGCCGGAATGCTGCCGACCTTCAAGGAGGTCGTGGAGGAGCTGTTCGTCCGCGGCCTGGTCAAGGCGGTCTTCGCGACCGAGACCCTGGCGCTCGGCATCAATATGCCGGCCAGGTCCGTGGTGCTGGAAAAGCTCGTCAAGTGGAACGGCGAGCAGCACGCCGACATCACCCCCGGTGAGTACACACAGCTGACCGGGCGCGCGGGGCGGCGCGGCATCGACGTCGAGGGTCACGCCGTGGTGCTCTGGCAGCGCGGTATGGACCCGGGCGCTCTCGCCGGGCTCGCCGGGACGCGGACCTATCCGCTGCGCTCCAGCTTCCGGCCCTCGTACAACATGGCCGTCAATCTCGTGCAGCAGTTCGGCAGGCACCGTTCGCGCGAGCTGCTGGAGACCTCTTTCGCCCAGTTCCAGGCCGACAAGTCGGTCGTCGGCATCTCCCGGCAGGTCCAGCGCAACGAGGAGGGGCTTGACGGCTACCGGGAGGGCATGACCTGCCATCTCGGGGACTTCGGGGAGTACGCGCGCATGCGCCGCGACCTCAAGGACCGCGAGACCGAGCTGGCCAAACAGGGCGCGGCGCAGCGCCGGGCCGCCGCGGCCTCGTCGCTGGAGAAGCTCAAGCCGGGCGATGTCATTCATGTGCCGACCGGGAAGTTCTCCGGCCTCGCGCTGGTGCTCGACCCCGGGCTGCCGGCCGGCCGCGCCAATGGTCACCGGGGGCTGGAGTATCAGGACGGGCCCCGGCCTCTCGTGCTGACCGCCGAGCGTCAGGTCAAGCGGCTGGCCTCGATGGACTTCCCGGTTCCGGTGGAGGCGCTGGAGCGGATGCGCATCCCCAAGTCGTTCAACGCGCGCTCCCCGCAGTCGCGCCGTGATCTGGCGTCCGCGCTGCGTACGAAGGCCGGGCACATCGTGCCCGAGCGGCACCGCAAGCAGCGTGCCGCCGCGGCGGACGACCGGGAGATCGTCCGGCTCCGTACGGAACTGCGCGCCCACCCGTGCCACGGCTGCGACGAGCGGGAGGATCACGCCCGCTGGGCCGAGCGCTACCACCGCCTCCAGCGGGACACCCGGCAGCTGGAACGCAGGATCGAGGGGCGGACGAACACCATCGCCCGTACCTTCGACCGGATCGTCGCGCTCCTCACCGAGCTGGACTATCTGCGCGGGGACGAGGTCACGGAGCACGGACGGCGGCTGGCCAGGCTCTACGGCGAGCTGGATCTCCTGGCGAGCGAGTGCCTGCGGGACCAGGTGTGGGAAGGGCTCTCCCCGGCCGAGCTGGCCGCCTGTGTCTCTGCGCTGGTGTACGAGGCCAGGCAGTCGGACGACGCGGTGGCGCCCAAGGTCCCGTCGGGCGCGGCGAAGGCCGCGCTGGGCGAGATGGTCCATATCTGGGGCAGGCTCGACGCGCTGGAGGAGGACCTGAAGATCAACCAGGCGGAGGGTGTCGGGCAGCGCGAGCCCGATCTCGGCTTCGCCTGGGCGGTCTATATGTGGGCCTCCGGCAAGGGGCTGGACGAGGTGCTGCGCGAGGCCGAGATGCCGGCCGGTGACTTCGTGCGCTGGTGCAAGCAGGTCATCGACGTGCTCGGGCAGATCGCAGCCGCCGCGCCGCGCGAGAACAGCACGGTCGCGAAGAACGCCCGCAAGGCGGTCGAGGCGGTGCTGCGCGGGGTGGTGGCGTACAGCTCGGTCGGCTGACCGTGCGCTGAGGTCGTGCGTGTGGGGCCCCGCCGGGTGAGCTTGAGTTCCGGCGGGGCTCCCGCGCGTTCGGGCCCAGGCCCTGTCGCTGAGCTCACCGCTCGATCCCGCCCTGAGACGACCGATCGGGGTCGACGCGCATGTGCGCACGCATCCCTTGCAGGCCGAACAGGATGAGCAGCTCGACCACCCCGCCGTCGGCGCTGCCCAGCCAGTGCGGCAAGGACGTGTCGAACTCGGCTGCCTCACCGGGCGGCAACGTCACGTCGCGCTCGCCGACCACCAGCCGCAGGCGGCCGTTGAGCACATACAGCCATTCGAAGCCTTCGTGAGTCTGCGGGGTCGGTTCGAGCGGTTCCGGCCGAGCGGGGATGATCATCTTGAACGCGTGCATCCCGCCCGGCCGCCGGGACAACGGTACGAAGATCATCCCGAACCGCCGGATCGGCTTCAGATGGATCCGGGGGTCGCCTGTGCGCGGGGCACCGACGAGATCGTCCAACGGAACGTCGTAGGTACGGGCCAGCGGCAGCAGCAACTCCAGGCTCGCCCGGCGCTGCCCGCTCTCCAGCCGGGACAGGGTGCTCTCCGACACCCCGGTCGTCGCCGCGAGGTCGGCGAGGGTGAGGCCGCGGTCGCGACGCAGCGCACGCAGCCGCGGCCCCACCGCGTCGAGTACGTCTTCCGTTCCCTGGTCCACGAGGCCATCTTGCCAGAACCGCAAGTTTTCGTGCCAGATCGTGGTGAGCCCGGTGAGACTGAGCGCATCCCGACAGAAGGAGCCTCGATGAGCACCACCGACGCGGTCACGTTCTGGGAAGACGTCTACGCGGCCCGGCCCCCGGCCACCGACCCGCGGCCGAACGACCGTCTCGCCGAGACGGTGACGGGCCTGCCGCCCGGCGACGCGTTGGACCTCGGATGCGGCGACGGCGGCGACGCGCTGTGGCTCGCCCGCCGGGGGTGGCAGGTCACCGCCGTCGACATCTCGGCCGTGGCGGTCGAGCGGCTGGCCGGCCTTGCCCGCTCACGCGGCCTGGGCGACCGGGTCATCGCCGAGCGGCACGACCTGGAGGAGTCCTTCCCGCCGGGCGGGTTCGACCTGATCTGCGCCCACTACCTGCAAACTCCCTTCGACCTGGACAGGGCAACCGTCCTGCGCTCGGCCGCGCACGCGCTGCGCGTGCGCGGGCGGCTGCTGGTCGTCGACCACGGCTCGACCGCGCCGTGGTCGTGGAACCAGGATCCCGACGTCCGTTACCCGTCCTCGCGGGAAGTCGCCGCGGGTATCGGTCTGGACCCGGCGGCGTGGACGGTGGAGCGGGCTGACGCACCGCGCCGGGTCGCGACCGGACCGGGCGGGCGCACCGCCGAGGTCATCGACCACGTCCTGCTCATCCGCCGTACCTCCTGACCCGGCGTCACAATCGCTCCCCCACGAAGGAGACCACCATGCCCATCGCCTCCCGCCGCGGCCGCCGCGGCGACACCCCGCCGCCCCGGACCGGAAGCAGCGAGACCGAGATTCTGCGCGGCTTCCTCGACTACCTGCGGAACTCGATCGTGGCGAAGGTCGACGGTGCCCCCGAACCACAGGTCCGAACAGCCAAAGTGCCGTCGGGCACGAACCTGCTCGGACTGCTCAATCACCTCGCTTTCGTCGAGCGCGCGACGTTCCTCGGGGACAAAGTCACCGACTGGCAGGCGACGTTCCGGGCCGCACCGGCGGACAGCGTGGCCGACGTCGTCGCCCGCTACCGAAAGACGGTCGAGCGCGCGAACGAAGTTCTCGACGGGTGCGCCGACCTCGGCGCACCGGTTCCCCGGCCACGGCCGGGAAGTCCCGCTCCCAGCATTCGCTGGGCACTCACCCACATGATCGAGGAGACCGGCCGCCATGCCGGCCACGCGGACATCCTCCGCGAACTGATCGACGGCGAGACCGGGCGCTGACTCCACCACCTTCCTTCTCCCCGCTGCCGCACCCTTCCCGCCGCCGCACCCTTCCCGCTGCCGCACCGCTGAGCCGTGCACTCGCCGGATCAGCCGAGACCCCGGGCCCGGAAGAAGCGGTCCCGGCCCTCGGCGAGGTCCACGATCGGTTCCGGATAGCCGAGCCGGGCCCGGTCCCGGCCGTCCAGCAGCCATGGCTGATGGACAGCGGCGCCTTCCACCTCCGCCAACTCCGGCACCCAGCGCCGTACGTAATCGCCGCGTGGATCGAACCGCTTGGCCTGAGTGAGCGGATTGAGGACCCGGTTGGGCCGGGTGTCCGTGCCGGTGCCCGCGATCCACTGCCAGTTGAGCTGGTTGTTGGCGAGGTCGCCGTCCACCAGCAGATCCAGGAAGTGCCGCGCGCCGACGCGCCAGTCCGCGTACAGCGTCTTGGTCAGGAAGCTCGCCACCAGCAGCCGCCCCCGGTTGTGCGTCCAGCCCTCGTACGACAGTTGGCGCATGGCCGCGTCGACGACCGGACAGCCGGTGCGCCCCTCCCGCCAGGCGCTGATCTCCCTCTCGTCCGTACGCCAGTGATCCCCGCGCGTCCGGTAGTCCGACCACGCGGACGCCGGGCGCGCGGCCAGTACCTGGTAGTGGAAGTCCCGCCAGGCCAGCTGCCGTACGAACGCCGCCGCCCCCGCGCCGCGCCGGCGCCGCGCCCGGTGCACCACCTCCGCCGGGGAGAGACAGCCGAAATGGAGGTACGGCGAGAGCCGGGAGGTCGCGTCGGCGGCCAGGTCGTCGTGACGGTCCTCGTACAACTCGATGCCGTCGGCCAGCCAGGCCGCCAGCCGCTTGCGCGCCACCTCCTCGCCGCCGTCGGCCAGACCGGGCGAGACCCCCTCGACGGCACCGCGCGCGGGCAGGGGCTCACCGTCGACCCGCGGCACCCGTACGGTCCTGGGCGCGGCCGTCACCGCGCGTAGGCCCGTCTCGTTCCAGCGGCGGAAGTACGGGGTGAAGACCGCGAAATGGTCCCTGCCCGCCGGGGCGATCTGCCCCGGCGGCACTGCCGTGATCACCGCGTCGTGCACGGTCAGGGCGGCTCCGGCGGCCGTCAGCTCCGTACGCAGCCGCTCCTCCCGGTGTGCCGCGTACCGGCTCACCCCGCCCGCCACATGGACCCGCCGGGCGCCGCACTCGCGTACCACCCGGCAGACCTGTTCGACGGGATCACCCGAACGGATGACCAGCCGTCCGCCGCGCTTACGCAGGGCGGTGTCCAGTGAGGCCAGGCAGTCGGCCAGGAAGGCGCGGCGGTTGGGGGCGTCGAAGCCCGTCGCCGCCACGCCCGGGTCGCGGACGAAGAGCGGAACCACCTCCTCGGCGCCGTCCAGAGCGGCGCGCAGCACCGGCTGGTCGTGCACCCGCAGATCGGAGGTGAAGAGCACCACCGCAACGCTCATGTCCACATTCCTCGTCGCAGTCGCGGGCAGCCGGATGAGCCGTGCGGGGGACCTGAGGCTTGCCTCCATGAGTACCGGAACCATGAGTACCCGATCCACGAGGACCGGAACGCCGTCGTACGGGCGGCGGCTGGTCAAGGGGTACTCCGGCGGTATGCGGCGCAGGCTCGATGTGGCGCTCGGGCTGGTCCACCGGCCCGAGGTGCCTTTCCTGGACGAACCGACGACCGGGCTCGATCCGGAGGCCCGGACCGCCATGGGGGACGAGATCATCCGGCTCGCCGGTGACGAGGGCCTGACGATCCTGCTCACCACGCACTATCTGGAGGAGGCCGACCGGCTCGCCGAGCGCATCGCGATCGTCGACCGCGGCCGGATCGTGGTCGAGGGCACCCCCGACGCCCTCAAGGGTGAACCGCGCGGCGACGCCGTCCATCTGGAGCTGCGCGCCGACGGCGACCGGGCGGCCCTCAGCGACGTACTCGCCGGGCTGGACGGTCTGCACGACCCGGCGGTCGACGGCCGCCGGGTCAGCGTCCGCGCCGATGACGGCGCCGCCGCCGTGCCCGTCCTGCTCGCCGCGCTGGAGCGCGCTGGAGCGGCCGTGGCCGCCGCCACCGTGGCCCGCCCTTCCCTGGACGACGTTTATCTGCGGTACGCGGGGCGCCGGTTCTCCGAGGCCGAGGCCGAGGCCGAGGCACAGGCGGACACCGCCGGAGCCGGCGCTCACGACACTTCCGGCACTTCCGGCACCCCCGTTCGGGCCACCGCCGGAGGTGCCCGGGAGTACCGAAACCCTTGCCCACACCTGGTACATGACGCAGCGTCAGCTGATGGCGATCGTGCGCCGGCCCGTCTTTCTGCTGATCTCGCTGATCCAGCCGGTGATCCGGCGTACGTTCCGCTCGTACCAGAAGTCCGTCTAGCCAGGTCCTGTCCGGCCGGACGAGCTCCGAGCCCTCGGCCCTTGGTCGCAAGCGCGGCACGGGCCGAGGGCGGGGCGTCGCGCTCAGGCGGCCGGGGTCTCCTGCTCGCGCTCCACCCGCTCGTTCCACTCGCGCTTGACCGCCCGCCATGCCTCGTCGGTCTGGCCGAGCCGCCAGTACCCCGAGACCGACAGCCGCTCGCGCGGGACGTTCCGCTCCAGCCGCAGATGGCGGCGCAGCTCCTTCACGAAGCCCGCCTCGCCGTGCACGAACGCGTGGACGTCCCCGGCGGGGAAGTCGAGGCCGCGGACGGCGGCGATCAGGGCTTCGCCCACCGGACGCTCGCCGCGGTGCAGCCAGGTGATCCCGGTCCCGTCGGGTGTGGTGATCTTCTGCTCCTCCTCGGCGCCCGAGATCTCGACGAAGGCGTGGACGAGCGCGCCGGCCGGTACCCGCTCCAGTGACGCGGCGATCGCGGGCAGGGCGCTCTCGTCCCCCACCAGCAGATGCCAGTCGGCCGCCGGGTCCGGTACGTAGAGACCGCCGGGGCCGAGGAACCGTACTGTCTCGCCCGGCCGCACGCGCGCGGCCCACGGTCCCGCCAGCCCCTCGTCGCCGTGCACGACGAAGTCGATGGCCATCTCCCGTGCCACCGGGTCCCAACCGCGCACGGTGTACGTGCGGTTGGTGGGCCACTGGTCGCGGGGGAACTCCGCGCGGATGCGCTCCATGTCGAACGGCTCGGGGTAGCTGACCCCCTCGGGGGCGAACAGCACCTTGACGTAGTGATCGCTGAACTCGCCGCACTCCACCGCGGCCAGCCCCTCACCGCCCAGGACCACACGCACCATGTGCGGGGTGAGCCACTCGGTGCGTACGACCTGCCCCTCGTGGGCCTTCGGTGACGTGCGGGCCGGCTTTTCTGCCACGGCGGTCTCCCTGACGGTTGTGTTGCTTAGGTTTACCTAAGCTAACACTCACGGCTGGAGGGTGGCGAGCAGTCGGCGCAGCGCGCCACCCAGTCCCCACCGGGTGGCGAGCGCGTCGACCATGGCCGGATCGCGCGGCCCGGCGGGCAGCGTCGGGTCGAAGTCCGGGAGGGGTACGTCACCGGCCACCCGGACCACCGTGGGCGCGACCGCCACATACTCCCGGGCCTCGTCCAGCCGCTTGCGCTGGGACGGGGTGAGCTTCGAGCGCGGGTCGTCGACCGCCGCCATGATCCCGGCCAGATCACCGAAGGCGTCGAGCAGCTTGGCCGCGGTCTTCTCGCCGATCCCCGGCACCCCGGGCAGCCCGTCGCTCGGGTCCCCGCGCAGCAGGGCCAGATCGACATAGCCGGGGCCGTCCACGCCGTACTTCTCGCGCAGCGCCGCCTCGTCGGTGAGGTGCAGCGATCCCACTCCCTTGAGGGGGTAGAGCACCCGCACACCACGCTTGTCGTCGATCAGCTGATAGAGATCGCGGTCGCCGGTGACGATGTCCACCGGACCCGTCGCCCGGCCGGCGAGCGTGCCGATCACATCGTCCGCCTCGTATCCCGCGACGCCCACCCTGGCGATGCCCAGCGCGTCGAGCACCGCCTCGATGATCGGGACCTGCGGCGCCAGCGTGTCCGGGGTGTCCTCCTCGTCGGGCCCTTCCTCGTGGGGCCGTGCCACGCGGTGGGCCTTGTAGGAGGGGATCAGCTCCACCCGCCACGCGGGCCGCCAGTCGGCGTCCATGCAGGCCACCAACTCGTCCGGGCGGTGGTCCTGGACCAGGCGGCCGATGAAGTCCAGCAGCCCGCGCACCGCGTTGACCGGGGTGCCGTCGGGGGCCCGTACGGAGTCGGGGACCCCGAAGTAGGCCCGGTAGTAGAGGGAGGCGGTGTCGAGGAGCATCAGGCGTCGCGTCACACCCCGATGATGCCCCAGCCCACTGACAACGCCCGCGTACCGCACCCCCCCCGCGTACCCGCACACCCGCCTACCGCACCCCGCGACCCCACCCCAGCGGACACGGCACACCAGGTGACCGACGGTGATCGGACAGTCTCCGAAAGGACCTTTCACGCCGAAGTGTTCCCTCAGGAGAGTGACCTGGGACACCTTTTTGTTTGGTCCGTGTAAGCACGGGCAGGCGCGCGACTGGAGCGAACCAGGTCGCGACTTCACACGCCGCGTCCGGTAAGCGGACAGAATCCGCCCGCTCCACGGCCCGCCCGCGGGGGTGACGGGCCGTTTTCCGTTCAACGCGTGAGGTGTATGTGTCCAGGCTGCAAGCCGAACACCTGTACAAGGTATTCGGCAGACGACCAGACGAAGCCGTGACGAAGCTCGAACACGGTACGGACCGTGACGAGCTGCGCACCGACGGTACGACCGCAGCGGTGATCGACGCCTCGTTCTCGGTCGAGCCCGGCCAGATATTCGTCGTGATGGGTCTGTCGGGATCCGGCAAGTCCACGCTGCTGCGCATGCTCAACGGGCTGCTGGAACCCACCTCGGGACGGGTGCTCTTCGACGGCCAGGACCTGACCGCCCTGAGCCCGCAGGAGCTGCGCCACGTCCGCTCCACCAAGATCAGTATGGTCTTCCAGCACTTCGCGCTCTTCCCGCACCGCAGCGTTCTGGAGAACGCCGGGTACGGCCTCGAAGTGCAGGGCGTGCCCCGGGCCGAGCGCCAGAAGCGCGCCGCCGAGGCGCTGGAACTCACCGGCCTGGGCGGCTGGGAGGCGTCCTGGCCCGATGAGCTCTCCGGCGGTATGCAGCAGCGCGTCGGCCTTGCCCGCGCCCTCGCCACCGACGCCGATCTGCTGCTGATGGACGAGTCCTTCAGTGCGCTCGACCCGCTGATCCGGCGCGATATGCAGGATCAGCTGCTCCAGCTCCAGAAGCGGCTCAAGAAGACCATCGTCTTCATCACCCACGACCTCAACGAGGCCATGCGCCTCGGAGACCGGATCGCGGTCATGCGCGACGGCGAGATCGTCCAGCAGGGCAGCGCCGAGGACATCCTCGTCACCCCGGCCAACGACTATGTCGCCTCCTTCACCCAGGACGTCGACCGCTCCCGGGTGCTCACCGCGGGCGCCATCATGGCCGACCCGGAGACCGCCTTCGGCACCGTCGCGGACGGCGGCAAGGAACTGCGCGACGCCCAGGACGTCCTCGCCGCCGCGCCCGCCACCGTCACCGAGTCCACCCCGATCATCGACCTGTTCACGCCGTGCTCGACCAGCGGGGTCGCCGTCGCCGTCGTCGACGACGCGGGCACCCTCATCGGCGTCGTACCGCGCGCCAGGCTGCTGGCCGTCCTCGGCGAGCCGATGACGCCCGCCGTGCCCGTCGGCGCGCCCGCCGGGATCACGGTGCCGAAGACTCAGACCGACAAGGCGGTAGCCAGTGCCTAGGCTCCCTCTCGGCGACTGGGTCGACGACACGGTCGACTTTCTCCAGAACCACCTCTCCTGGCTGTTCGACGCGATCGGTTCGGTCGTCTCGGGCATGTACGACGGCATCAACGCGGTGCTCTCCGCCCCTGAGCCGCTGCTCCTCGCGGGCATCCTGGCCGTGCTCGCCTGGTGGCTGCGCAGCCTGGTCGCGGGTGTCCTCACCTTCGGCGGCTTCGCGCTGATCGACTCCATCGAGCTGTGGGACGAGTCGATGGAGACTCTTTCGCTGGTGCTCGTGGCGACCATCGTGGTGCTGGTCATCTCGATACCGCTGGGCATCTGGGCCGCGCGTTCCAAGACGGTCAGCTCGATCGTCCGGCCGGTGCTCGACCTGATGCAGACCATGCCCGCCATGGTCTATCTGATCCCGGGCGTCGTCTTCTTCGGGATCGGCGTGGTGCCCGGCATCATCGCCACGATCATCTTCGCCCTGCCGCCCGGCGTCCGGATGACCGAGCTCGGTATCCGGCAGGTCGACGAGGAACTGGTCGAGGCCGCCGAGGCGTTCGGCACCAGTCCCCGTAACACCCTGCTGCGGGTCCAGCTGCCGCTGGCCCTCCAGACGATCATGGCGGGTATCAACCAGGTCATCATGCTGGGCCTGTCCATGGTGGTCATCGCCGGCATGGTCGGCGGCGGCGGCCTCGGGGGCGCCGTCTACCGCGCGCTCGGCAACATCGACATCGGGCTCGGCTTCGAGGCGGGTCTCTCCGTCGTCATCCTGGCCGTGTACCTGGACCGGATCACCGGCTCGCTCTCCCTCCAGGTCTCCCCGGTCGGCCGCCGCGCGCTGGCCAAGGCGAAGGAACTGACCGGCGGACTGAAGCTCTGGAACCACCGCCCGCAGCCCGTCGTCGCGATCGCCGGTGTCGTCGTTCTCGCGCTCGTCGCGGGCGGCATCGGCCTGTTCGGCGGCTCCTCGTCCGGCGGCACCACCGCCGACGCCAAGAACGTCGGCCAGGGCAAGAAGATCAGCATGGGGTACATCCCCTGGGACGAGGGCATCGCCTCCACCTTCCTCTGGAAGGAGCTGCTGGAGCAGCGCGGCTACGAGGTCGACGCCCGGCAGTACGAGGCCGGCTCGCTCTACACCGGCCAGGCGGCCGGTCAGATCGACTTCCAGACCGACTCCTGGCTGCCGGTCACCCACGCCGCCTACTGGGCCAAGTACAAGGACAAGCTGGAAGACCTGGGGTCCTGGTACGACAAGACCTCCCTGGAGATCTCCGTGCCCTCGTACGTCAAGGGCATCAACTCCCTGGCCGACCTCAAGGGCAAGTCCTCCACCTTCAAGGGCCGGATCGTCGGCATCGAGCCCAGCGCGGGCGAGATGGGCCTGCTCAAGGACAAGGTCCTCAAGGCCTACGGCCTCGACACCGAGTACAAGCTCATCGACGGCTCCACGTCCGGCATGCTCGCCGAGCTGAAGCGGGCGTACGCGAAGAAGGAGCCGATCGCGGTCGTGCTCTGGTCGCCGCACTGGGCCTACAACGACTACGACCTCACCAAGCTGGCGGACCCGAAGAAGGCCTTCGGCGCGGAGAGCGACGGCGTCCACACCCTGGCCCGCAAGGGCTTCTCGGCCGACAACCCCCGGGTGGCCACCTGGCTGAAGGACTTCTCGATGACCGAGAAGCAGCTCACCAGCCTTGAGGCCAAGATCCAGGTCACCGGCAAGGGCAAGGAGCAGGAGGCCGTCCGCGCCTGGCTCAAGGAGAACCCGGGCGTCGCCGACAAGTGGACCCCGGTCGCCCAGGCCCAGAAGGCCGCCAAGGCCGCGAACGGCAAGGACGAACGCGACCGGCCGTTGCAGGTCGCGTGGTTCCCGTGGGAGGAGGACATCGCCGCCACCTATCTGTGGAAGGCAGTCCTGGAGGAGCGCGGGTACACGATGAACCTCAAGCAGTTCGAGGTCGGTCCGATGTACGCCGCGATGGCCCGCGGCCAGATCGATGTCCAGTTCGACGGCTGGCTGCCCAATACGCAGAAGAGATACTGGGACAAGTACCACGAGAGTCTGCGCAACCTCGGGTCCTGGTACGGCCCGACCTCGCTGGAGATCGCCGTCCCCTCGTATGTCAAGGGCGTCGATTCCCTCGATGACCTCAAGGGCCGCGAGGACGAGTTCAAGGGCCGCATCGTCGGGATCGAGGCCGGCACGGAAACCATGAACATCCTCAAGGACACGGTCCTGCCGGAGTACGGGCTCGACAAGTCCTACGAGGTCGTCGACAGCTCCACGCCCAGCATGCTGGCCGAGCTGAAGCGGGCGTACGCGAAGAAGGAGCCGATCGCGGTCATGCTCTGGACTCCGCACTGGGCCTACAACGAGTACGAACTGACCAAGCTGAAGGACCCGAAGAAGGCCTTCGGCGAGGGCGACCAGCTCACCACCGTCACCAACAAGGACTTCCCCACGAATTACCCGCAGCTGACCAAGTGGTTCAAGGACTTCAAGCTGACCGAGCAGCAGCTCGCCGGTCTGGAGAACGAGATCCAGAAGCGCGGCACGGGACACGAGGAAGAGGCCGTCAAGGCCTGGATGGCTGATAATCCGGGCATCGCGGACACCATGGCCCCGGTGTAGCGAGAGCGCGGCAGGCGGGAGGGGGGGGGGGAACGGGGGCGAAGAACCCCCCACCCGGGGGGGGGGCGGGGCGGCGGCCAGCCGCAGCGCCTC
>NZ_JBHUBB010000028.1:0-74291 GCF_042789485.1 Streptomyces sp. NPDC056835 | reverse complement strand
GGGGGGGGGGGCCCTGGGGGGGGCCCGGCCCACCCCTCCCGCCGTTTCGGTTCGGCCCGCTCGCGCGCATCATTGATCCAGGGGGCCACACGTCCCTTTTCGCTCGTGTGTACGCATGGACGGCGGATTCGCCGGGTCCGGCACCGGGTGAGGCAGGACAGCTCTTGTCCGGGCGTCAACTCTGAGAGGATGACGATCCGGGCGGGAGGGAGCCAGTCATGGACGACAAGGAAGCGCTCAGGGTGGGCGCGGCCGTCCGCAGGAGGCGCAGGTCCCTGGGCCTGACGCTGGCGGCGGTCGCCGGCCGTAGCGGACTGTCCGTGCCGTTCCTCAGCCAGATCGAGAACGAGCGCGCCAGGCCGAGCACCCGCTCACTGGAGCGGGTGGCGGACGCCCTGGAGACGACCCCCGCCCAGCTGCACGCCGCCGCCGACTCGGCTCGTACCGTCGATGTCGTACGAGCCTCCCCCGGGCCCGGGGTCCGCCGCGTGGTGCGTGGTGGTCACCAGTTGAACGCCAAGGAATTCACCGGTGAGCAGGACACCGGCAGGGAATACCAGCACCGCAACGACGAGGTGATGTACATCGCCGACGGCGCCGCGGAGGTCGAGGCCGAGGGCCGGGCGTACCGGCTGGAGCGCGGTGACACGCTGTATCTGTCCGGTGGCGTACGGCACCGCTGGCGAGCCACCGAGCCCGGCACCCGCATCCTCGTCGTGGCCGTCGCCGAACACATCGACGCGACCATCGACCCGCCGCGCTGAGGACGCGCTCCATGCCCGGAGCACCCGCGCGGGGGCCGCGCGTCGTCTCGCTCGTCCCCTCGCTCACCGAAGCCATCGCCGTCAGCGCGCCCGGTCTGCTGGTGGGGGCCACCGACTGGTGCGTCCGTCCGGCCGGTCTCGATGTCGTACGCGTCGGCGGTACGAAGAACCCCGATGTGCCTGCGATCGCCGCGCTCCGGCCCGATCTGGTCGTCGCCAACGAGGAGGAGAACCGGGCACTCGTCGACGGACGCTTCCTCACCTGGTACGGGCCGTCGCTGGCAGCGGCACCGGCGGCGCTGCGGGCAGCGCTCCGCTGAACACCCGGCGCAGCGTGCACCACCCGGCCGCAGACCAGGCCGCCACCAGCAGGACGAACAGCGTCACCGCCAGCCACTCCAGGGCCACGAGACCCGTGTGCCGGCCCAGCCCCGCCGCGCCCGTCACACACGTACCGAGCGGGAAGGTGAAGGCCCACCACGTCATCGTGAACCGCATCCCGCGCCGGGCGGCCCGCACCACCAGCGCCGCCGACAGCGCCAGCCACAGCAGGGCGAACCCCATCACCGGCACGCCGTACACCACGGCGAAGGCGCTCAGCGCGGCCGCGTACGGAGCGCCGATCGCCCCGGGCGCCACATCGGCCAGCTGGCTGACCGCGGTGGTCGACTGCCCCAGCGGGCCGAGCACCAGAAAGAGCAGCGGGGTCAGTGCGAGCGGGAGCGGACCGTGCGCCACCAGCCGGCCGAAGATCAGCGGCAGCATCATCAGCGTGGCGAGCAGGCTCACCCCGAACAGGGCGTAGCAGCCGAGCAGCAGCGCCTCACGCCCCTGGCCCGCCGCCAGATGCGGCACCAGCAGCGGACCGACCGCCGCCGAGACCATGGGGGGCACCACCGGCAGCAGCCAGACGGGCGAGGCGTCCGCGGGCCCCACGCGATGGCGTACGACCATCAGATAAGGGATCGCCACGGCGACGACGAGACCGAGCAGCGTCCCCGCGCCGAACAGCACCGCGTCCACGGCGAGCGCCGCCCGCTCGCCCAGTACGTCGCGCCCCACCAGCAGCGTGGCGCCGCCGACGGCCAGCAGCGCCATAGCGGCGCAGCCGTAGAACGGCGCCACGGCCGGATCGAGCAGATCGGCGCGCGCCCGGTCGCGGTGGTACAGCCAGTGCCCGGCGCGGGCGGCCAGGACGACGACGAGCAACACCGCCGACAGCGCCCACACCACGACATAGGCGGCCCGCAGCCCCGGTATCTCCAGCGGCAGGCCGGCACCCGCGCTCGCCACGATCGCCGTGCCCATCACCGTCGCGTACCAATTCGGCCCGAGATGCCGGAGCGCCGGCAGCCGTACTCGCGCGGTGGCGCGCGTGGTGGGGGCGGTGGTGTGCGCGAAGGTGGTCATGGCTTCCACCCTCGCGCGAGCGTACGGGACCCACCAGACCCGTTCTCTCTATGAGGTCATAACCTGGACTTATGGCCGATGTACCGCTCTTTGCCCCCTCCGCCGGACCGTCCTCCCCGGATTCGCCCGCCGCCCGGCTCGCGCACCGGGTGCCCGATCTCGGAGCGCTGGAACTGCTGCTCGCCGTCGCCAGGCTCGGCAGTCTGGGCCGGGCCGCCCGCGAGCTCGGGATCTCCCAGCCCGCCGCCAGCAGCCGGATCCGGGCCATGGAGCGGCTGCTCGGGGTCGCGCTGGTCGACCGCTCACCGCGCGGCTCCCGGCTCACCGACGCCGGAACCCTCGTCACCGACTGGGCCCGGCGCGTGGTGGAGGCCGCCGAGGCCTTCGACGCGGGGGCGCAGGCGCTGCGCGACCGCCGGGACTCACGGCTGCGTGTCGCCGCCTCCATGACGATCGCCGAGTATCTGCTGCCCGGCTGGCTGATAGCGCTCCGCCGGGCCCGGCCCGATACCGCCGTCTCGCTCCACGCGGGCAACTCCCTGGCGGTCGCCGAGCGGCTGCTCAGCCATGAGGCGGACCTCGGTTTCGTCGAGGGCGTGGCCGCGCCGGAGGGGCTCGACTCCGCCGTCATCGGCCATGACCGGCTGCTGGTGGTCGCGGCCCCCGGCCATCCCTGGGCCCGGCGCCGTACCCCGCTCGACCCGGCGGAGCTGGCCGCGACCCCGCTGATCCTGCGTGAACCCGGCTCCGGCACCCGTCAGGTGCTGGACGCCGGGCTCAGTGCGTACGGCGGTCTCGCCGAGCCGCTGCTCGAACTGGCCTCCACCACCGCGCTGAAGGCCGCCGCGGTGAGCGGGGCCGGTCCCTGCGTGCTGAGCGAACTCGCGGTCGGCGAGGAACTGGCGGCCCGCCGGCTCGTCAGGGTGCCGGTCGAGGGCATCCGGCTACGCCGCGATCTGCGCGCGGTCTGGCCGGCCGGCAGCCGCCCCGCCGGCCCGGCCCGCGACCTGCTGTCTCTGACCCGCGGAGCCCTGGACTGACTGACTGGCCGGCTGATTGATTGACCGGCCGGCCGGCCGGTCCGTCAGGGCCTTGAGCCCGCGACGGAGGCGCCCGCCGCCTCGACCAGTGCGGTCATCACGCGGGTGTCCTCGGCCATCTCGGGATGCCACTGAACGCCCAGGACCCAGCCTGGACCGGGTAGTTCGACCGCTTCGACCGTGCCGTCCGCCGCGACCGCCGAGACCGTCAGCCCCTCACCGAGCCGGTCCACCGTCTGGTGATGGTGGGTCGGTACGGCGAACTCCTCCGGCACCAGAGCTCCGTAGCGGGTGCCCGCCACCGGCGTCACCGGATGCTCGCCGAAGGCGCCGGCCACCGGTGAGGTATGGCCGTCCACATGCTGACGGAGCGTCCCCCCGAGCGCCACATTGAGCAGCTGCATCCCCCGGCAGATGCCCAGCAGGGGCGTGCCGGAGGCCAGCGCCGCCTCGATCAGGGCCAGTTCCCAGGCATCCCGCTCCCGGGCGGGCGGTCCGGTACGGGGGTCCGGCTCGGCTCCGTACCGTACGGGCTCCACATCAGGACCGCCCGCGATCACCACCCCGTCGAGCCGCGCCACCATCCGGGACGCGGCCGACGGGTCGTCCGGCGGCAGCATCGCGGCCAGCCCGCCCGCGCGCTGGACGAGCCGGGGATAACCGGCCGGCAGCAGCGCCGCGGGCAGGTTCCAGACGCCCCACGCGGCGGACTCCTCCAGATAGGTGCTGACGCCGATGAGCGGCTTCATGGACCGGGCCTCCGTCGTTCGTGGTGTGTCGTTCCCGTACGCGTTGGCGTCCGCGTACGTGTCTGCGCGCATGTCCGCGTCAGTGTCCGTGTCAGTGTCCGCGTCAGTCTCGTTCGAGCTCGGCCTCGGCCGCGGCCAGCGCCGCGAACTCCTCTTCCGGGGCCGCCGCGACCAGCCGGTGCCGACTGTAGAAGGAGAAGTAGGCGAGGGCGACGACATAGACACCCAGCGCGATGAACGCCGCGTCCTTGTCCACCAGGAACGTCGCGACCAGCGCCGACAGTGCGAGTACGAAGGCGACGCCGGAGGTGAGCATGCCGCCGGGCGTGCGATAGGGGCGGGGCAGCTCCGGCTCGCGGCGGCGCAGCACGAGATGGGACAGCGCCATCAGCGCGTACGAGATCGTCGCGCCGAACACCGCGACATTGAGCATCCGGCCGCCGTCGCCGGTGCCCGCCGCGAGGGCGAACCCGATCGCGCCCGGGATCAGCAGACCCAGATAGGGGGCTTTGCGGCCGCTCGTGAGGGACAGGAACCGGGGCAGATAGCCCGCGCGGGAGAGCGCGAACAGCTGCCGGGACCCGGCGTAGATGAGGGAGAAGAAGGAGGCGACGAGACCCGCGAGACCCGCGTAGTTCACGAACCGGCTCAGCGCGGTCGGATCCCCGTCCCCCTGGAGCGCGACCACCAGCGGATTGCCCGCGTCCTGGACGGCGGCCGAGCCGCGCGCCCCCGTCGCCGCGAAGAAGGTGATCAGCGCGAGCAGTACGAGCACGCCCATGGCGATCGACAGCGCCTTCGGCATCGACCGGACGGGGTCCTTGGCCTCCTCGGCGGCCAGCGGTACGCCCTCCACCCCCAGGAAGAACCACATACCGAAGGGGAAGGCCGCCCAGATGCCCAGGATTCCGTACGGCAGCCAGGAGCCGGACCCGAACGCGTCCTGGTCGACGGGGATGTCATTGAGACCACTGGCGTCGAACTCGGTGAAGGCCCCGACCGCGAAGATCAGCAGCGCGGCCACCGCGATCGCCGTCACCACCAGGCTGAAGCGCAGCGCCTCGCCCACACCCCAGAGATGGATCCCGATGAAGATCACGAAGCAGGCGAGATAGACCGGCCAGCCGGCCGTCAGGCCGAAGAGATTGAGGGACTCGACATATTCGCCGATGAAGATGGAGATGGCGGCCGGCGCGAGGATGTACTCGATGAGAATGGCCGTACCGGTCAGGAAGCCGCCCCAAGTGCCGAGCGCGCGCCGGGCGAAGCCATAACCGCCGCCCGCGGTGGGCAGGATGGCGGACAGTTCGGCGAGCGAGAAGACCAGACAGGCGTACATCACCCCCATCAGCAGCATGGCGATCGCGAGACCGCCGAAGCCCCCCTCGGAGAGACCGATGTTCCACCCCGAGAAGTCCCCGGAGACGACATAGGCGACTCCGAGGCCGGTGAGCAGCAGCCAGCCCGCACTGCCCCGGCGCAGTGTGCGCCGTCGCAGATACTCGGCGTCCCCCTGGGGCGTGTCCCGCTCGGCGGCGCCGTCGGCCGCGGCGGCCGGTGGAACGCGCGAGTCCGTGCCTTCGGACATGATCCGCTCCTGCCTCGGAGTAATGGTGTGGGGCCATACCATTGCTCCATGAGCGGTCCGGCGCAAGCCCCGTGCGTTAATCAGCTGTTACGGATTGGGAAAGCCCCCGGCTCGGGCCGGCGGGCTCCCGGCTCCGGCCACCGGGCCGCCGGTTCTGGCCGCCCGGCCGTCGGCTCAGGCCAGGAAGCCGCGCAGCAGCGCCGCCGTGCCGCCGCAGTGCTCGCGCGCGATCTCGCGCGCCCCGTCCGCGTCGCCGTCGAGCACCGCCTCGACCAGCGCCGTGTGCTGCCGCTGCGAGTGCTCCAGATTCCGCACCAGCAGCGGGATGCAATCGAGCAGATCGTTCACCGTCGCCCGCACTGCGGCGTACTGCGCGGTCAGCGTCGCGGAGCCGGACAGCTCGGCGAGCGTGAGATGCAGCATCGTGTCCAGCCTGCGGTACTCCGTCAGCGGCGCGTCCTGTGTGGCGGCCAGCGCCGAGCGCAGCCGCTCCGGCTGCTCGCCGGTGAGAGCGTGCGCCGCGCACAGCCCCGCCGCGCCGACCTCAAGCACCTCACGGAAACGCAGTACGTCCTCGATGTCCACGCCCGCCACCCGGCGCCGCAGCTCCTCCTCCGCCCCCCGGGCGGGCGCGTCGGGCCGTGGCCGTACGAACGTGCCGCCGTATCTGCCGCGCCGGCTCTCCAGCAGCCCCTGGTCCTGGAGGACCTTGAGGACATCGCGCAGCGTGACCCGGCTGATCCGCAGCCGCTCCGCCAGCTCCCGTTCGGCGGGCAGCCGCTCACCGCCCGCCACCAGCCCGAGCCGTACCACCTGGAGGATCTGCTCCAACGCCTCCTCGAAACCGTTTCCCGCTCGCACGGGCCGCAGTACCGGCGTCAGCGGGTCCGCGTCCGGCGGGTCCATCGGCTCGTTCGTCTTCGCCACGTGGCCGTTTCCCCTTCCCAACCAAAGGTCTTCAGGAATACCTTATGGCTTCCGGCTGACCGAAGGAGGAGTAATCCCGTGGCAGACCGCACACCCCCGCTCCGCGTCGAGGAGCTGCGCGTCCTCGTGGAGGGCGGCGAGATCGACACGGTCGTCCTGGCCTTCCCCGATATGCAGGGCAGACTCCAGGGAAAGCGGTTCGCCGCACGGTTCTTCCTTGACGACGTCCTGGAGCACGGCACCGAGGGCTGCAACTACCTCCTCGCCGTCGACACCGAGATGAACACCGTCGACGGATACGCCATGTCCTCCTGGGACCGCGGCTACGGCGACTTCGCGATGCGCCCCGACCTCTCCACCCTTCGACGCGTCCCCTGGAACGACGGCACGGCCATGGTCATCGCCGACCTCACCTGGAACGACGGCACACCCGTCGTCGCCTCGCCCCGCCAGATCCTCCGCCGCCAGCTGGAGCGCCTCACCGGACATGGCTACACCGCGTACGCCGGTACCGAGCTGGAGTTCATCGTCTTCAAGGACACCTATGAGCAGGCCTGGGACAGCCACTACCGCGGACTGACCCCCGTCAACCAGTACAACGTCGACTACTCCGTCCTCGGCACCGGCCGGGTGGAACCGCTGCTGCGCCGGATCCGCAAGGAAATGGCCGCGGCCGGGCTGACCGTCGAGTCCGCCAAGGGCGAGTGCAACCCCGGCCAGCACGAGATCACCTTCAAGTACGACGAAGCCCTCGTCACCTGCGACCAGCACGCCATCTACAAGAACGGCGCCAAAGAGATCGCCTCCCAGGAGGGTGTCTCACTCACCTTCATGGCCAAGTACAACGAGCGCGAGGGCAACTCCTGCCATATCCATCTCTCGCTCCAGGACGAGCACGGCACCAATGTCATGGCCGGCGACGGACCCGGCGGGATGTCGCCCGTGATGCGCCACTTCCTGGCGGGCCAGCTCGCCGCGCTCCGTGACTTCTCCCTGCTGTACGCGCCCACCATCAACGCCTACAAGCGCTTCCAGCCGGGATCCTTCGCCCCCACCGCCGTCGCCTGGGGCTATGACAACCGCACCTGTTCGCTGCGTGTGGTCGGCCACGGCCGGTCCCTGCGCTTCGAGAACCGGCTCCCCGGCGGCGACGTCAACCCGCATCTCGCCGTCGCGGGCCTGGTCGCCGCTGGTCTGTACGGCATCGAGAACGAGCTGGAACTCCCCGAACCCTGCGCGGGCAACGCCTACACATCCACCTACGAACAGGTCCCGACCACCCTGCGCGAAGCCGCCGAGCTCTGGGAGAACAGCCCCATCGCCCGCGCGGCCTTCGGCGACGAGGTCGTGGCGCACTACCGCAACATGGCGCGCGTCGAGGTCGAAGCCTTCGACGCCGCGGTGACCGACTGGGAGCTTCGCCGCTCCTTCGAACGCCTGTGAGGAACGACGTGCACGAACACCACGCCGCCGGACATCAGATCCTCGACCCCGCCACCGGCGAGACCATCGCCACGGTCGCCGCGACGACCGCGGCGGGGGTCGACACGGCGGTACGCCGGGCCGCGACGGCCCAACGCGGCTGGGCGGCTACCGCCCCCGCCGACCGCGCACGGCTGCTGCGCCGCTTCGCCGTCGTCGTCGACGAACACAACGAGGAGCTGGCCAGGCTGGAGGTCCGCGAGGCGGGGCACACCCTCGGCAACGCGCGCTGGGAGGCGGCCAATGTCCGTGATCTCCTGGACTACAGCGCCGGGGGAGTGGAGCGGCTGACCGGCCGGCAGATCCCGGTCGCCGGCGGACTCGACATCACCCTCCTGGAACCGCTCGGTGTCGTCGGCGTGATCGCCCCGTGGAACTTCCCCATGCCGATCGCCGCCTGGGGTACCGCCCCCGCGCTCGCGGCGGGCAACGCCGTGCTGCTCAAGCCCGCCGAGACCACCCCGCTCACCGCGCTCCGACTGGCCGAACTCGCCCTGGAAGCAGGGCTCCCCGAGCATCTTTTCCAGGTGCTGCCCGGAGCGGGGGACATCGCCGGCAACGCGCTGGTCGAGCACCCGGGCGTCGCCAAGATCGTCTTCACCGGATCCACCCGCGTCGGCAAGCAGATCATGGCGAAGGGCAGCGCACTGCTGAAGCGCGTGACCCTCGAACTCGGCGGCAAGAGCCCCAATATCGTCTTCGCCGACTCCGATCTGGAACAGGCCGCCGCGACCGCCCCCATGGCCTTCCTCGACAACTCCGGACAGGACTGCTGCGCCCGCACCCGCATCCTCGTCCAGCGCGAGGTCCACGACCGGTTCCTGGAACTGCTCGCCCCCGCGATCGAGTCGGTCGTCGTCGGCGACCCGTCCGACGAGAAGACCCAGATGGGCCCGCTGATCTCGGCCGTCCAACTGGAGCGCGTACGGTCGTACGTCCCCGACGGCGCGAAGGGCATCCGGGGCACCGCGCCTGAGGGACCCGGGTTCTGGTTCCCGCCGACCGTCCTCACCGATGCCGCCGCCGACTCGCCCGTCGCCACCGAGGAAGTCTTCGGCCCGGTCGCGGTCGTCCTGCCCTTCGAGGACGAGGAAGACGCCGTCCGGCTCGCCAACGCCACCGACTACGGGCTCGCCGGGTCGATCTGGACCCGCGACGTGGGCCGCGCCCTGCGGGTCTCGCGCGCCGTCGCCGCGGGCAATCTCTCCGTCAATTCGCACAGCGCCGTCCGGTACGGGACACCGTTCGGCGGCTACAAACAGTCCGGACTCGGCCGAGAACTGGGCCCCGATGCCCTGGCCGCCTTCACCGAAACCAAGAACGTCTTCATCAGCACGGAGGCCTGAGCCATCATGACCGCCCCCACCAATGACACCATCTGCCGCCGACTGGTCGGCCGCACCGCCGTGATCACCGGAGCCGGCAGCGGCATCGGCCTGGCCACCGCCCGCCGACTCGCCGCCGAGGGCGCGCATGTCGTCTGCGGCGATATCGACGAGACCGCGGGCAAGGCCGCGGCCGAACAGGTCGGCGGCACCTTCGTACGTGTCGACGTCACCAACGCCGACGAGGTCGACGCCCTGTTCAGGATCGCCCACGAGACCTACGGCAGCGTCGATATCGCCTTCAACAACGCCGGCATCTCGCCCCCCGAGGACGACTCGATCCTCACCACCGGCCTGGACGCCTGGCGCAAGGTCCAGGAGGTCAACCTCACCTCCGTGTATCTGTGCTGTAAGGCGGCCATCCCCTATATGCGACGGCAGGGCCGGGGCTCGATCATCAACACCGCCTCCTTCGTGGCGCGCATGGGCGCGGCGACCTCCCAGATCTCCTACACCGCGTCCAAGGGCGGGGTGCTCGCGATGTCCCGTGAGCTGGGCGTGCAGTTCGCCCGCGAGGGGATCCGGGTGAACGCTCTGTGCCCGGGGCCCGTCAACACCCCTCTGTTGCAGGAGCTGTTCGCCAAGGACCCCGAGCGCGCCGCGCGCCGGCTCGTGCACATTCCGGTCGGCCGGTTCGCCGAGGCCGACGAGATCGCGGCGGCGGTCGCCTTCCTCGCCAGTGACGACTCCTCGTTCGTGAACGCCACGGACTTCCTGGTCGACGGCGGTATCTCGGGGGCCTATGTGACGCCTCTCTAGGACGGGACGCCAGTCACCTCCGTGGGGGCATGGGTATGACGACCCCGCCGGGCACACCAGGCCGCTCGGCGGGGGCGTACCGGCCGACGGCGGGGTCGTAAGCGGCGGCCGGGGGCATCCGCCCGATCGGAGAGGTCCCGGGGGGCAGCTCCATCGGCCCCTGACTCGCGCCCTCACAGCGGCACCCTCAGAGGAACGTGCGGCCCTCACCCCGGTACGTCGGCACGGCCGCCACCACCCGGTCGCCCTCGATCAGTCGCAAGGTGTCGAAGCGCTCGCACAGCTCACCCGCCTTGGCATGCCGGAACCACACCTTGTCGCCGATCAGCAGATCGTCGGCGGCCGGCCCGAGCAGCGGGGTCTGCACCTCTCCGGCCCCCTCCTGCCCGTCGTAGCGCAGCCCTTCGGGCAGATACGGCACGGGCAGCCGGTCCGCCCCCGGCGCCCCCGATGCCGGATAGCCGCCGCCGAGGACGGTCACCACTCCGACACCCGGCCTGCGCACCACGGGCTGGGCGAAGAGCGCCGCCGGACGGCCCGTGAACGATGTGTAGTTGTCAAAGAGCCGTGGAACATAGAGCCCCGAGCCCGCGGCGATCTCCGTCACCGCTTCCTCGGCCGCCGTGTGCTGGACGCTGCCCGTGCCGCCGCCATTGACGAACTCCAGCTCCGGCGCGACGGCCCGCACCGCGCGCACCACCGCCGCGCGCCGCTCCGCCAGCTCCTTGCGGGCGGCGGACTGCATCAGCCGGATCGCACGCGACCGCAGCGGCCGTCCTGCCAGGGCGTCCCCTACCCCGGCCACATGTCCCTCGTATGCCATGAGCCCGACCAGCCGGAATCCGGGGCGTCGGGCTATCGATCTGGCGAGCTCGGCCAGTTGGGCCGGCTCGCGCAGCGGGGAGCGCAGTGCACCAATCCTGACCCGCCCGCCGAACAGCCGCAAGGCCGTGTCCAGTTCAAGACAGATCCGGAATTCCTCACGTCCGCCGTTCCGCGCCGCGTCGATGAGGTCCAGCTGGGCCGGGTCGTCGATCATCAGGGTGACGGCGGCGGCGAGCTTGGGATCGGCGGCCAGCTCCGCGCAGGCGGCGCGGTCCGCCGACGGATAGGCGAGGAGTACGTCCTCGAACCCGGCCCGCGCCAGCCACAGGGACTCGGCCAGCGTGAAGGACATGATCCCCGCGAAACCGTCGCGCCCCAAGACACGTTCCAGCAGCGCGCGGCAGCGCACCGACTTGCTCGCCACCCGGATCGGCTTGCCCGCCGCCCGCCGGACGAGATCGTCCGCGTTGGCGTCGAACGCTTCGAGATCGACGAGGGCGAGCGGGGCGTCGAGATGAGCGGTGGCGCGGTCGTACCGTGCCCGGTCAGTGGCGCGCGGAGTCATGGAGCGAGCTTGCCAGACGGGATTACCGCACGGTAGGGGGATGATCTGGGCAGATCACCACGGGCCTTCGCGGTCGTTCCCGCCAGGTCCGTTCCACCCCGTAGAGTGACGCACACGCCGCGTCGAACGGGCCTGTTCCGTATGGCGATCGGTATGCGGTGGGACCGGTCTGTACAGGTGGCACAGGGGGACGGATGAGTACCGAAGCGCGACGCGCTCCCGTACCGCCCCGCCCGGCGACACCACCGCCCGGGCCGGAGACCGAGGCGTCCAAGGCCGGGCAGGACACGTCGGCCGACGCCCCGCGCCCGCCGCGATCACGCATCTCGGACGCCCTGCTGCCCCCGCCGGAGCCGGTGCGGATTCCACCACCACCGCCGTCCGGACCCCCCGCCGCACCCGCTGCCAAGTCCCCGGCCCCGGCGGCGAACTCGGCCCCGGCGGCGAACCCGGCCCCGCGCACGGCCGTCCCGCCGGTGCCGACGAAAGCCCCGGTGCCGACGACAGCTCCGGCCCCGACGACCGCCCTGGCCCCGACGGAAGCCCCGCTCCCGACGACAGTCCAGGCCCCGACGAAAGTCCCGACGAAACCCCCGGCTCTGCCCGTCGGCACGGCCCCGGCGCCCGTGGAGATCACCACCCGCCTCCGGCCGGTGCCCCCGGCCCCCGCCGCAGCGGTGCCGCGCGTGCCGCCCCCGCCTTCCGTGCCACCCGCGCCGCCCGCGCCGCCCCTGTTCCCCCGGCCGCCCCTGCGCCCGCCCGGGGCCATGCCCGCGCCGCCGCCGTACCCCTGGCCCGGGCAGCGTCCCGAGACGCCCCAGGAGACCACCACCCGGCTGCGCCCCGTGCCCTCACGGCACCATCCCATCCGGGTCGCCGCCGCCCTGGCCTGCGTCGTGCTCGGGCTCGGGCTGATCGGCGGCGCCGCCACCGGGAGCTGGCTGACCGGAGACTCGGCCGCGGAACCCGCCGCACGGAGCACCTTCGCCGCCGCGCGCGGCCTCTGGCACAACGTGCCCGTCGACACCCTCTTCCCCCGCACCCTTGTGGGGGACGGCGCCGGGCCCGGCGGAGCGGACCGTGAGTGGACGAGGATCGGCGTCGCACCCGACAGCGGCTGTGCCGGCACCCTCGACCCGCTGCTGCTCGGAACGCTGCGCCCGGTCGGCTGCACGCGCGTGCTGCGTGCCACCTACGTTGACGCCACGTCCACCAACGTCACCACCGTCGGTCTGGTCTTCACCCAGGCCGACGCCCTCGCCATGGACACTCTGCGCACCCGCTTCCGCGACGAGCGCCTTGACGAACGCGCCGATCTGATGCCCCGCACCTTCCCCGTCAAGGGCACTGTCGCGGGTGGGTTCGGTGACGCCCAGCGCGCGAGCTGGACGGTGAACGTGCTCACCGAGGCACCCGTCGTCGTGTTCGCCGTCTCCGGCTTCGCCGACGGACGGACGGTCACCGCTCCCCAGCCCGTCGACAAGGCCATGGCCAAGGGCGCCACGACCGCGCCCGCGCAGTCCGGTCTCGGCCACGAGGCCAAGGGCATCGCGGACCGCATAGAACGAGAGCTGCGCAAGACCGTCAGCGCCCGAACGGCGACCCCTCAATGACCCCGACGCCGTCGCGGACCTCCGCGCCCCCCGCAAACCCCTCGTCTTCCGGCCGGCAGCCCCGCCGTCGCCGCCTCGCCGCCGCCTTCGCCGCCGCGTCCGTCCTGCTGCTCGTCCCCGCCCCTCCGGCGCACGCCGACGCGATCCGGGCGCAGCAGTGGGCCCTCGACGCCATGAACACAGAGGAAGCGTGGCGCACCGCGCAGGGCAGGGGCATCACCGTCGCCGTGCTGGACACCGGCGTCGATGCCACCCATCCCGACCTGGAGGGCCAAGTGTTGCCCGGCCGGGATCTGATCGGCTTCGGGGCGCGCAGCGGCGATCGCGCCTGGGCCCGTCACGGCACCGCCATGGCCGGCATCATCGCCGGACACGGCCATGGCCCCAACCGCGGGGACGGGGTCCTCGGGATCGCGCCCGAGGCGAAGATCCTCCCGGTCCGCGTCATCCTCGAAGGCACCGATCCCGCCCGCGCCAAGGCCCGTTCCTCCAAGGGCGGCGCCCTCGCCGAAGGCATCCGCTGGGCCGCCGACCAGGGCGCCGACGTCATCAACCTCTCCCTCGGCGACGACAGCGAGTCCGCCCATCCGGAACCGGGTGAGGACGCGGCCGTCCAGTACGCCCTGGCCAAGGGCGCCGTCATCGTCGCCTCGGCGGGCAACGGCGGCGAGAAGGGCGACCATGTCTCGTACCCCGCGGCCTATCCCGGGGTGATCGCGGTGACGGCCGTCGACGAGTACGGGACGCGCGCCGCGTTCTCCACCCGCCGCTGGTACGCCACCGTCAGCGCGCCGGGCGTCAATGTGGTCATCGCCGATCCTGACCGCCGCTACTACGAGGGCTGGGGCACCAGCGCCGCCGCCGCGTTCGTCTCCGGCGCCGTCGCGCTCGTACGCTCCGCCCACCCCGATCTCACCCCGGCGCAGATCAAGAAGCTCCTCGCGGACACCGCGCGCGACGCGCCGAAGGACGGCCATGACGACGCCCGCGGTCACGGTCTCGTCGATCCCGCCGCCGCGATCAAGGCCGGGGCGAAGCTGTCCCGTACGGATCTGAAGAGCGAGGCCGCGGCCGCCGACGGGTACGACAAGCGGTACTTCGGCAGCGGCCCCGACGCCCCGCGCGCGGACGCGGAACCCGCCGCCTGGCTCGCCCCCGCGGTGGGCGGGGCCGGGGCCCTGCTGCTGGCCTGCGCGGTCCTGCTGTGGCGCGGCGGCCTCAGACGAACCGGCGTACGGCGCTGACGGCCGCCTCCTCGACCCGCGCGATGCCCGCGTCCTTCTCCGTATGCCCGTCGGACAGCACGGCGACCAGACAGTTCCGTACCCGCCCGACCGAGTGGACGACCCACAGACCGCTGTCGCTCCGCGGCAGCCAGCCGTTCTTCAGCGCCCAGTCGTTGTCCGTGGCCGCCGCGGAGATGCCCCAGTCCTGTCCGGGCACCACCCGCCCCATCAGCCCCGCCAGATAGCGACGCGACTTCCCGTCAAGCCCGCGCCTCCCGTCAATGCCGCGACTCCCGTCAAGCCCGGGCCTCCCGTCAGGACTGGCGGGCGCCGTCGAATCCGCGTCGGCGAACACCGCCTTCAACAGCGTCAGTTGATCGCGCGTGGTGGTGCGGGTGAGCCCCCAGGCGGGCGCCGCCGACGTCCGGGTCATCCCGAGCCTGGCGTGCGCCGCGTCCAGTCCCGCCACGCCCCCGGCCGCCGCCCGCAGCGTCGTCGCCGCCTCGTTGTCACTGCGCTCGATCATGGCCGCGGCGAGGCGTTCCTCGTCGGCAGTCAGCCACCGCCCCGAGTCCCGCGTCCGCAGCAGCAGCGCCGCGCAGACCGCGACCTTGACCACGCTGGCGGTGACATACGTCCGGTCCTCGCCGGACGCCCACTCGCCCCCGCCGGCCAGGTCGTACACCGCGACCGAAAGATCCACCCGACGACGGTACGTCCCGCCACGCCCTCTACGCTCGTCCCGTGGCCCTCAAGAACATCCCCGACTCCGGTTTCTCCGACGACGACGGCACCGCCGCTCCCGAGCTGACGGCCGCCCTCGCCGCCTGGGCCGGGGACCGGTCGGCCGAGCCGCGCGTCCTGGCGGCGCTCAAGGCCGCCCGGCTGCTGGTTCCCGTGGTCGCCGTGCTCGGTGAGACGGAGGAGGACGAGGAGAGCGGCCTGCGGCGCGAGAAGACCAGCGACATGGCCGTACCGACCCTCCGGGCGGGCGACCGCCGCGCGCTGCCCGCGTTCACCTCCGTCGCGGCGCTGGCCCGCTGGAATCCGGAGGCCAGGCCCGTCGCCGTACCGCTGCACCAGGCGCTCCAGGCCGCCGCGCACGAGCGGGCGGACACGGTCGTGATCGATCTCGCGGGCCCCGTCCCGTACCAGCTCACCGGCCCCGCCCTGCTCGCTCTCGCCGAGGGCCGTACCAGCACCGATCCGCTCGACGATCCCGCCGTCGGCGCGGCGGTACGGTCCGCCGTCGCCGCGGAGCCGGCGGTGCTCCGCGCGCATCTCGGCCCCGGCAGCGCGGACGGCACCCTCGCGCTCGTGCTGGACCCGGCCGCGCGTCCGGCCGAGGCCGCCCGCAGGATCGCCGAGGCCCTGGCGGCGGATGACGTACTGAGGGCCCGCCTCGTACGCGGACTCGACCTGGCCGTGCTGCCGGCCGAGGCCGCACCACCGGGCGAGCCTCTTTTCGTACGCGCCTGAAGCTCGTACGCGCCTGAAGCCGTACGCGCCTGAACCGACGGAGCCGGATCAGCAACCGACGGAGCCGGATCAGCCGTAGACCGGCCCCGTGTACTTCTCGCCGGGGCCCTTCCCCGGCTCGTCCGGTACGAGCGACGCCTCGCGGAACGCCAGCTGGAGCGACTTCAGCCCGTCACGCAGCGGAGCCGCGTGGAAGGAGCTGATCTCCGTCGCGCTCGCGTCCATCAGCCCGGCCAGCGCGTGGACCAGCTTGCGCGCCTCGTCAAGGTCCTTGTGCTCGTCGCCCTCCTCGGTCAGACCGAGCTTGACGGCGGCCGCGCTCATCAGATTCACGGCGACCGTGACGATCACCTCGACGGCGGGCACTTCCGCGATGTCGCGGGCCATGGCGTCATAGCCGGGGGTTTCCTGGGGGGAGGTCGCGTCGCTCATGCCCCACACGATAGGCGTACGCCCGAGTGGCCCCGGCCGCGGGAGCGGAGCGGTACGCGGGGTTCGCACGACCCCCGGGGAGCTGCTAACCTTGTGTAACGACCGGTCGGACACGTGCGTGCCCGGCCCACAAGTGGAGGCTCCGATCTCCCACCTGGCCGCTCCTCAGGGGCGGCGGGTCACCGGTCAGGTGGTGCCCATCGTTCCGTACGGACGATGGAACCGCCCGATGCGCCCCGTGGCATACGCGCGGCGGTGCTCCGGTATTCGAGGAGCTCCTGCCTGTGTGCCGTCCGGGGCATTTTTGATGTTCCGCCGCGGTTGGTCTGCATACACAGACGTTACGCGGCTGTCTGCCAGGCAGTCGTGTGGTGCTACCGAGGAGGATCCATCAGCGCCGAGCCCCGCATCAACGACCGGATTCGCGTTCCCGAAGTGCGACTTGTCGGTCCCAGTGGCGAGCAGGTGGGCATTGTCCCGCTCGCCAAGGCCCTAGAGCTTGCGCAGGAGTACGACCTGGACCTGGTCGAGGTCGCGGCGAACGCCCGTCCGCCCGTGTGCAAGCTCATGGACTACGGGAAGTTCAAGTACGAGTCGGCCATGAAGGCCCGTGAGGCGCGCAAGAACCAGGCGCACACGGTCATCAAGGAGATGAAGCTCCGGCCGAAGATCGACCCGCACGACTATGACACCAAGAAGGGTCATGTCGTCCGGTTCCTCAAGCAGGGTGACAAGGTCAAGATCACGATCATGTTCCGTGGTCGTGAGCAGTCCCGCCCCGAGCTGGGCTTCCGACTGCTCCAGCGTCTCGCCTCGGATGTCGAGGAACTCGGCTTCATCGAGTCGAACCCGAAGCAGGACGGCCGGAACATGATCATGGTTCTTGGCCCGCACAAGAAGAAGACCGAGGCCATGGCCGAGGCCCGTGAGGCGCAGGCCGCCCGCAAGGCGGAGCGCCAGGGGTACCCGACCGAGGAATCCGCGGACACCGCGGCCGAGGCTCCGGCCGAGGCATCTTCCGAAGCGTGATCCGGGGGGCGCCGACAGGCGGCGCCTCGGATCCGGTCCGGACCCGAACCACACACAGAGATATGACGCTCCCGAGCGTCGGCCGACCGGCCGGCTGGGAGCGCCACTGACGAGGAGAGAGCGGCGCCATGCCGAAGAACAAGACGCACAGCGGTGCAAAGAAGCGCTTCCGCGTGACCGGCTCGGGCAAGGTGCTCCGGCAGCGTGCCGGCCGTCGCCACTACCTGGAGCACAAGCCCTCGACGCTGACGCGCCGCCTCGCCGGCACCGTCGAGCTCGCGCCGGGCGACGCCGCCAAGGCGAAGAAGCTTCTCGGCCTGTAGTCCGCGCGTCCCGCCGCGGCGCGGGACCAGGACATCCACAGGGACCATGCCGTTCTTGGGTCACGTCACCACCCGTGACCCAGCTACAAGGAGTTAACACGTGGCACGCGTCAAGCGGGCAGTCAACGCCCACAAGAAGCGCCGGGCAATCCTCGAGGCGGCCAGCGGTTACCGCGGCCAGCGCTCGCGTCTGTACCGGAAGGCGAAGGAGCAGGTCACCCACTCCCTCGTTTACAACTACAACGACCGCAAGAAGCGCAAGGGCGACTTCCGTCAGCTGTGGATCCAGCGGATCAACGCCGCTGCCCGCGCCAACGGCATCACCTACAACCGCTTCATCCAGGGTCTGAAGGCCGCCAACGTCGAGGTGGACCGCAAGATCCTCGCCGAGCTGGCCGTCAATGACTCCAGCGCGTTCGCCGCGCTCGTCGAGGTCGCCCAGAAGGCCCTCCCGAGCGACGTCAACGCTCCGAAGGCCGCCGCCTGATCCCGTCAGGCCGCCGTACTTCCCGCCGGACCCGCAGGCATCGCGCCTGCGGGTCCGGCGCGTTACGCCGCGTTCCCGCGCGTCCGTACGTCCTCCACACCCGCGTCCGCACCCGTACGTCCTCATACGAGAAGTGAGAACCGCCGTCCATGGGCACCCCCGAGCTGATCTCCCCGCGTTCCCCGCGCGTCACGGCCGCCAGGAGACTCGCCAAGCGCGCCTTCCGCGGCAAGGAACGCCGGTTCATCGCCGAGGGGCCGCAGGCCGTACG
Source organism: Streptomyces sp. NPDC056835 (assembly GCF_042789485.1). Classification (NCBI taxonomy): domain Bacteria; kingdom Bacillati; phylum Actinomycetota; class Actinomycetes; order Kitasatosporales; family Streptomycetaceae; genus Streptomyces; species Streptomyces sp. NPDC056835. The sequence goes on along the minus strand of NZ_JBHUBB010000028.1, from coordinate 55,937 downwards.
GGAAGCGGTGGCCCATCGCGGTGACGGCGGGGAGCCCACGCTCAGCGAGCTGTTCACCACCGTCGAGGCCGCCGAGCGGTACGCCGACATCGTCGACGCCGCCCGTGCCACCGGGGCCCGGGTGCACTTCGCGCCCGACGCCGTGCTCGCCGAGGTGTCCCAGACCGTCACCCCGCAGGGGCTGCTGGGGGTGTGCCGGTTCCTCGACTCGCCCTTCGAGGAGATCCTGCGCGCCAGGCCCCGGCTCGTCGCCGTACTGGCGCATGTCCGCGACCCCGGGAACGCCGGTACGGTGCTGCGCTGCGCCGACGCGGCGGGCGCCGACGCCGTCGTCCTCACCGACGCCTCCGTCGATCTCTACAACCCCAAATCGGTCCGGGCGTCCGTCGGCTCGCTCTTCCATCTGCCGGTCGCCGTCGGTGTCCCTGTCGAACAGGCCGTCCAAGGGCTCCGGGACGTGGGCGTACGGATCCTCGCCGCCGACGGCGCGGGCGACAACGACCTGGACGACGAGCTGGACGCGGGCACCATGGGCGGGCCCACCGCCTGGATCTTCGGCAACGAGGCCTGGGGGCTGCCGGCCGAGACCCGCGCCCTCGCGGACGCGGTGGTACGGGTGCCGATCCACGGAAAGGCGGAGAGCCTGAACCTCGCGACGGCCGCGGCCGTATGTCTCTACGCCTCGGCGCGCGCCCAGCGCGTGCGCGGTACGTGCTGAGGGGGTCCCGCTCCGTCACGTTCAGCTAGTACTGTTGCGCTTTCTGGGGCCCACTGAGCTACACGGAAGAGGTGGGATGCGGGGATGAGTGTCGGGGCGAGCGGACCCGCCGCGGTCCAGGGAGCCTTACCGCCCCCGTACGGGACCGGCGCGGGTGAGCCGCCCGGGCCGGACGAGCGGACCGGTATGGATGAACGGATCGGCGCGGGCGACTGGGGGATGCACCCCGACGAACTGCCCGACGGGCTGGTGGTCGCCGACGAGACCGGCCGGGTGATCTGCTTCAACGCCGCCGCGGCCCGGATCACCGCCGTCCCGTGCGCCGACGCCCTCGGCCGCTCGCTGGAACGGGCGCTGCCGCTGGAGGACCTGAAGGGCCGCCGCTGGTGGGCGCTGACCGATCCGTACGGCGGCCTCGCCACCCGGGTCGGCCAGCCCGAGCGCAATCTGCTGCTGCCGGGCGGCCGGGAGGTCCTGGTCTCCGCCCGCTACGTACGCGCGTACCCGACCGGGCCCGTACGCCGGCTGGTCATCTCCATCCGGGGCACGGAGGCGCGCCGCCGCACCGAACTGAGCCATGCCGAACTGATCGCGACCGTCGCCCATGAGCTGCGCTCCCCGCTCACCTCCGTGAAGGGGTTCACGGCGACGCTGCTCGCCAAGTGGGAGCGCTTCACCGATGACCAGAAGCGGCTGATGCTGGAGACCGTCGACGCCGACGCCAATCGGGTCACCCGGCTGATCGCGGAGCTGCTGGACATCTCCCGGATCGATTCGGGCCGGCTGGAGGTGCGCCGGCAGCCGGTGGACATCGGCGCGGCCGTCGGACGCCATGTCCAGTCGCACACCGCCGCGGGCCAGTCGCCGGACCGGTTCCTCGTACGGATAGAGCAGCCGCTGCCCGATCTGTGGGCGGATCCCGACAAAATCGATCAGGTGCTCGGCAATCTGCTGGAAAACGCGGTGCGCCACGGCGAGGGAACCGTCACCATTGAAGTGGCCGCCGTGACGCTCAGGCACGCGGAGCGGCCGGAAACCGAGACGGAGACAGAGAAGGGAACGGCCGTCACCGTGTGCGACGAGGGTCCCGGCATCCCCGAGGAGTCGATGGGCCGTGTCTTCACCCGCTTCTGGCGGGGGAGCAAGCGCGGCGGGACCGGCCTGGGCCTGTATATCGTCAAGGGCATCGTCGAGGCGCACGGCGGGACGATCACCGTCGGCCGCGGACCCGGCGGCGGTGCCGAGTTCCGATTTATCCTGCCCGTCGGCGCTCCGGCCTACCTGTCCTGAGCGGCCCACGGGCTTCCTCACCTTCGTACGACCTTTAGACTCGACTTTTGGCACCTTCACGCCTTCGCGCGCCCCAGTGATCGAGCAGGGTCGTTTCGCCAGCCAAACGGAAGTACGGAAGAGATGTCGGCACCCAACAAGTCGTACGACCCAGTCGAGGTCGAGGCACTGAAACCGGAAGAGATCGAGCGGATGCGGGACGCGGCGCTCGCCGCCTTCGCCGCCGCCGGTGATCTCGACGCGCTCGCCCACTCGAAGACCGCGCACACCGGGGGCACCTCGCCGCTCGCCCTCGCCAACCGCGAGATCGGCGCCCTGCCCCCGCAGGCCAAGGCCGAGGCGGGCAAGCGCGTGGGCCAGGCCCGCGGCGCCGTCAGCAAGGCCCTGGCCGCCCGCCAGAGCGAGCTGGAGGCCGAGCGGGACGCCCGGGTGCTGGTCGAGGAGGCGGTGGATGTCACGCTGCCGCACGACCGCACCCCGCCCGGCGCCCGCCACCCGCTGACCAGCTTCATGGAGCGGGTCGCGGACGTCTTCGTGGCCATGGGCTACGAGGTCGCCGAGGGCCCCGAGGCCGAGGCGGAGTGGTTCAACTTCGACGCGCTCAACTTCGTGCCCGACCACCCGGCGCGGCAGATGCAGGACACCTTCTTCGTCCAGGGCCCCAAGGGCACAGAGGGCGACGAGTCGGGTGTGGTGCTCCGTACCCACACCTCGCCGGTCCAGGCGCGTGCCCTGCTCGACCGTGAGCCGCCCGTGTACATCGTCTGCCCGGGGCGGGTCTACCGCACCGACGAGCTGGACGCCACGCACACCCCGGTCTTCCACCAGATCGAGCTGCTCGCCGTTGACGAGGGCCTGACCATGGCCGACCTCAAGGGCACCCTGGACCACATGGTCCAGGCGCTCTTCGGCGCGGACATGAAGACCCGGCTCCGCCCGAACTTCTTCCCCTTCACCGAGCCGTCCGCCGAGATGGACATGGTCTGTTACGTGTGCCGGGGCGCCTCGGTCGGCAACCCCGACCGCCCCTGCCGTACCTGTGGCAGCGAGGGATGGATCGAGCTGGGCGGCTGCGGCATGGTCAACCCCAAGGTGCTCGTCGCCTGCGGTGTCGACCCCGAGAAGTACAGCGGATTCGCCTTCGGGTTCGGGATCGAACGGATGCTGATGTTCCGCCACAACGTCGAAGACATGCGAGACATGGTCGAGGGTGACGTCCGGTTCACCCGGCCGTTCGGGATGGAGATCTGATGCGCGTCCCGCTTTCCTGGCTGCGGGAGTACGTCGACCTGCCGGCGACGGAGACCGGCCGTGACGTCCAGGCCAAGCTCGTCTCCGCCGGTCTGGAGGTCGAGACCGTCGAGCAGCTCGGCGCCGGCCTCAAGGGCCCCCTCGTCGTCGGCAAGGTGCTCACGATCGAGGAGCTGGAGGGCTTCAAGAAGCCCATCCGCTTCTGCACGGTGGATGTCGGCACGGCCAACGGCACCGGCGAGCCGCAGGAGATCGTCTGCGGCGCCCGGAACTTCTCCGTCGGCGACAAGGTCGTCGTGGTCCTCCCCGGCGCGGTCCTTCCTGGCGACTTCGCGATCGCGGCGCGCAAGACGTACGGCAAGACCTCCCACGGCATGATCTGCTCCGGCGACGAGCTGGGCATGGGCGATGACGGCTCGGGCGGCATCATCGTGCTCCCGCCCGAGCATGAGGCCGGCACCGACGCCATCGCGCTCCTGGAGCTGGTGGACGAGGTCCTGGACATCGCCGTCACGCCCGACCGCGGCTACTGCCTCTCGCTGCGCGGAGTCGCCCGCGAGACCGCCATCGCGTACGGACTCACCCTGCGTGACCCCGCGCTGCTCGACGTGCCCGCGCCCAACTCGTACGGCCACCCGGTGAAGATCGCCGACCCGAGGGGCTGCGACCGCTTCACCGCCCGTACGGTCACCGGCCTCGACCCGGAGGCGCACAGCCCCATCTGGCTGCGCCGCCGGCTCCAGAAGGCCGGGATGCGGCCGATCTCGCTCGCGGTCGACATCACCAACTACGTGATGCTGGAGCTCGGCCAGCCGCTGCACGCGTACGACAGCACCCGGCTGGAGGGCGCGATCGGCGTCCGCCGTGCCCACGCGGGCGAGAAGATCACCACGCTCGACGGTGTCCAGCGGGTACTGGACGCCCAGGACCTGGTCATCACCGACGACCGCGGGCCCATCGGCCTCGCGGGAGTGATGGGCGGCGCGAACACCGAGATCGCCGACACCACGATCCATCCGGAGACCGGCGAGGCCCAGGGCACCACCGATGTGGTGATCGAGGCCGCGCACTTCGACGCGATCTCCATCGCCCGTACCGCGCGCCGCCACAAGCTGGCCTCCGAGGCGTCCAAGCGCTTCGAGCGCGGGGTCGACCCGCAGGCCGCGGCCGCCGCCGCGCAGCGGACCGTCGACCTGCTGGTGCTGCTCGCGGGCGGCTCCGCCGGGGCCGGGGTCACCGAAGTCATCGCGCCCTCCGCGCCGCACACCATCGTGATGCCCGCCGACCACCCCGACCGGGTCGCCGGTGTCGCGTACGGCCGGGAGATCGTCGTACGGCGGCTCCAGCAGATCGGCTGCGACGTCTACGGCCAGGACGAGCTGGTCGTCACCGTGCCGTCCTGGCGGCCCGACCTCGGCGCGCCCAACGACCTCGCCGAGGAGGTCATCCGGCTGGAGGGGTACGAGAACCTTCCCTCGACGCTGCCCACCCCGCCGTCCGGCCGCGGGCTCACCGAGCGCCAGCGGCTGCACCGCCGCGTCGGCCGCGCCCTGGCCGGCGCCGGTTATGTCGAGGCGCTGAACTACCCGTTCCTCGGCGACGCGGCGTTCGACGCCCTCGGGCTGCCCGCCGACGACGACCGGCGCCGTACGGTCACGCTCGTCAACCCGCTCTCCGACGAGGAGCCCGCGCTGCGCACCACGCTGCTGCCGGGCCTGCTCACGGCGCTGCGGCGCAATGACGGCCGCGGGTCGCACGATCTGGCGCTCTTCGAGACCGGGCTGGTCTTCCTGCCCACCGGCCACGAGTCCGTGCCGGTACGGCTGCCCGTCGACCGGCGGCCGACCGACGAGGAAGTGGCCGCGCTCGACGCCGCGCTGCCGCGCCAGCCGCGGTACGCCGCCGTCGTGCTGGCCGGGGCGCGCGAGCAGGCCGGCTGGTGGGGCAAGGGACGCCCGGCGGATTGGGCGGACGCCGTCGAGGCGGCCCGTACCGTCGCCCGGGAGGCCGGCGCCGAACTGACCGTACGGTCCGGACGGTACGAGCCGTGGCACCCCGGCCGCTGCGCGGCGCTGTTCGCCGCTGTGGACGGCGAGGAGACGCTGCTCGGCCACGCCGGTGAGCTGCATCCGCGCGTCGTGAAGGCGCTCGGGCTGCCGGAGCGCACCTGCGCCATGGAGATCGATCTCGATCTGCTGGAGCGCGCGGGCGACGGCGTGATCAAGGCGCCGCGAATTTCCACCTATCCGGTGGCCACGCAGGATGTCGCGCTTATCGTACCGAGCGAGGTCCCGGCCGCCGAGGTCGAGCGGGCGCTGCGCGAGGGCGCGGGGGACCTCCTTGAGTCCCTGCGGCTGTTCGACGTGTTCGTCGGCGAGCAGATCGGCGAGGGACACAAGTCGCTTGCCTACGCCCTGCGTTTCCGCGCCGCGGACCGCACACTGACGGTCGACGAGGCCACGGCGGCCCGTGACACGGCCGTCGCGCTTGCCGCCGAACGGACCGGGGCGGTCCTGCGCGGCGCGTGACCACCCTGCCGTGCGCCGTCGTTGTACTGGCTCTCGGCCCTTGAGGGGCGCATCCGGATCATCGGATGCGCCCCTCACTCATTCGGGTGAGAAGTCCTGGCGTGTCACGTCATGGGGCTTCCGTGATCGACACAATCGATCCGGCCGAGACGGTCGACGTACGCCCCACGGCTTAGCGGCCGGACGGCCGAGGGAGGCCGACGGATGAACCGGACCAAGGCAACAGAGGACGCGCAGGCGGAAGCGCCGGCCTCCTGGGGCCTTGTCGAATGCGCGCTCCCGGGCGGTCTGCTCACAGCGGTGATCACCTGGGAGCTGACCCGCCCGGCGGCGGACCGCGACGACCTGCTCTCGCGCATCGTGAACTGCGTTGTCTTCCTGCTGGTGGTGGCGTATCTGCTGATCCGCGTGCGGCGGCGGGCGGCCCGGGAGCTGCGCGAGGTCAAGGCCGTGGCGCGGGCCGCCCAGGAGGTGCTGATCCGGACTCTGCCGCCCCGGCTGGACGGGCTCGCGCTCTCCGCACGCCAGCTCTCCGCCTCGCGCGGCGCCGATGTCGGCGGCGATCTGTACGAGGCGGTGGCCACGGCCCATGGGGTGCGGGTCGTCATCGGGGATGTGCGCGGCCATGGGCTGCCCGCTATCGGCGCGGTGGCCGCGGTCCTCGGCAGTTTCCGGGAGGCCGCCCACGACGAGGCCGGACTCGACGGTGTCCTGCGCCGGCTCGACCGGGCCCACCAGCGCCATCTGCGGGAACTGGCGCGCCAGGAGCCGCCCGCCGCCCCGGGCCAGGAGCTGGACTCCCTGTCGGCGGAGGAGTTCGTCACCGTACTGCTGCTGGAGATCGGGGCCGACGCGGAGGTACGGGCCCTCAACTGCGGCCATCCCTGGCCCTATCGGCTCGGCAGGGGCGCCGCGCGGCTGGCCTCCGGTGAACCGCTGCCGCCGCTGGGCGCCTTTCCGCTGCCCGCCGATCTGCTGCCGTACCAGTGCGGTCCGCTGCTGCCCGGCGAGGCGCTGTTCCTGCACACCGACGGGGCCGAGGACGCCCGGGACTCGGCGGGGCGGTTCTTCGCTCTGGAGGAAGCGCTCGCGGAGGCCGCGGCTGGCCCGCCCCTGGCACCCGCCGCCGTGGTGCGCCAGGTCCACGCGGCGTTACTGCGGCACACCGGCGGGCGGATCACCGATGACATGGCGCTGCTCGTGCTGCGCAACGACCGCCCACCGGTGGGCGATTCCTCGCGCGTGCCGACGCAGCCCGGCGGACCGGGCCTGTGCCGTACGTGGGTTCCCGCGCGAGAACCCACCAGTCACGCGCCCGGCCCGGGATGACCCGGCGAACCACCCCCGCCGAACGAACCCTGTCGGAAGGCCCGTTGGAAGGCCCCGACGGCTGCCTCCGGCCGGGAAGCGCCGACGGCTGCCCCCGGCCGAGAAGCGCCGACGGCTGCCCCCGGCCGGGAAGCGCCGACGGCTGCCCCCGGCCGCCCCTGTCTCGTACACGCGCCGTCCGCTCCGCCGCGGAGTGTCGGGCAGGTCGGCAGGGCGGACGGCGCGGTTGCGGGCCACCGCACTGTACGAGGGGGAGCCGGTGGCCCGGCGCCTCTTTTGCGAGGCGATTCAGTCAACCGGTCCCGAGTTTCCGGCGGCAGGGTGCACGGGGCGCGGATTCGGGCATTACGTTCACACCCCGTGCGTTTCCCGTTCCACTACGCTGGTTCGGCCGAGCCACCGGAGGGGCACTCATGCACCCCAATTCTCTGCTCGATTCCCTGCTCGACGAGGCGGGTATCTCCCACGCCGGTCTCGCCGCCAGGGTCAACCAGGCGGGCCGGGCCAGAGGCCTGGCCCTGCGCTACGAACACACCGCCGTCTCACGGTGGCTGAAGGGGCAGCGGCCGCGCGGCCAAGTGCCCGACCTGATCTGCGCGGTGCTGAGCGAGCGGCTGCACCGCTCGCTCACGCTGGACGACATCGGGCTCGGGGTGACGGGGGAGTCACTGCTCCCGCACGGCACTCCGCTCTCCGGTTTCGTGGAGCGGGCGACCGCGCTGTGGCGCTCCGACGAACAGCAACGTCCGCACATAGTGGGCGCCCCCACCGTCACCGGCACGCCCGCCGTGATGCCCGTCTGGGAGTGGGAGAACCCTCCCGAGGACGCCGATGTCTCCCGCAGTGGTCGCAACAAGGTCGGCCCGGCCGACATCAAACTGCTGCGGTCGGCCAGGGCGCACTACGAGCTGATGTACCGGCGGGCGGGTGGAGTCGCCACCCGCGCGCGGATCGTCCGCTTCCTCAACGCGGAGACCGCCCCGCTGCTGCGCGGCGGGTACAGCGACGCGCTGGGCCGCCAACTGCACCGCGCCACCGGCGGTCTGGTCGCGGTGGCGGGTATCTGCGCCTATGACTCGGACGCCCATGGGCTCGCCCAGCGCTACTTCCACCAGGCGCTGCGGCTGGCCAAGGCGAGCGGGGACCGGGGCCTCGGCGCGTATGTGATCGCGCTGCTGGTCAATCAGTCGCTGCACATGGGGGAGTACCGCCAGGCCGTCGCCTTCGCCGAGGCGGCGCTGCGCACGGCCGGGCGCCAGATCACCCCGGCGCTCGCCACGGATCTGTACGCGATGCAGGCCAAGTCGTATGCGCATCTTGGCGACGGCAGCGGGGCGCTCGGCTGTATCCGGCGTGCGGAGACGGAGGCGGAGCGCATCCGGCCGGGCCACGAACCGGACGAGACGGGCTACGTACAGCCGGGCCTGGTGAACGTACAGGTGGCGGAGGCGCTGCTCAGCCTCGGTGATCTGGCCGCCGCACGGGCGCACGCGGCGGCGGCCGTGGACACCCCGGCGCACGATCGCGGCCGGGTCCACCGGCTCGCGATGCTCAGCCATATCGAGTTGCGGCAGGGCGAGGCCGACCGCGCCGCCAGAACAGCGGCCGAAATGGCCGAGCGCGCCAGGGGGATGGAGTCCCAGCGCCTGCGAGACCGGTTGCGCGCCGTACGGGAACAGCTGGTGGCCAGCGGATCCACGGACGCCGAGGAGACGGCGGAACTCATCGAAGGCGCGCTGCGCGTTCCTCTGTGAGCCCCTTTATGAGCCCCCAGCACGTTCCCGTTCGCCGAGACTGCTGCTGCGATATTGCCATCAACTTGTCGGAAGGTGGCAGAAACGTGCAGTGGACGAAACTTAGCGAACAGACCGTGTACGAGAACCGCTGGTTCCGGGTCAATCTCGCGGACGTCAAACTCCCCGACGGCCGGCATCTGGACCACTTCCTCATCCGGCTCCGCCCCGTCGCCGTGGCGACGGCGGTCAACTCCGCCAACGAGGTGCTGATGCTCTGGCGGCACCGCTTCATCACCGACAGCTGGGGCTGGGAGCTGGCCGCGGGGGTCGTCGAGGACGGCGAGGACATCGAGACCGCGGCCGCCAGGGAGATGGAGGAGGAGACCGGGTGGCGCCCGGGACCGCTCCGGCATCTGCTCACGGTCGAGCCGTCCAACGGTCTGACCGACGCCAGGCACCATCTCTACTGGGCGGAGGACGCCACCTACATCGGCCATCCCGAGGACGACTTCGAGTCCTCGCGCCGGGAGTGGATCCCGCTGAAGCTGGTGCCTGACATGATCGCCCGGGGCGAGATCCCGGCCGCCAATATGACGGCCGGGCTGCTGATGCTCCATCACCTGAGGCTCGGCTGAGCCCTGGTCCGGCTGGGGCGTGTCTTCGAAGTCCCGCCTGCCCGGCGGCGTCCGGCACGCACGCTCGCGGCGTTGTCGGGATCTCCCCAGTACGTCCAGTACTGGGGAGACCCTCCGCCTTGCGATCGCACGCACCGGACGCCGCCGGGCCCGCCCTTCAGGCGGACGGCGCTACTTTGAAGACACGCCCTATCGGCCCAGGGCCTGCCAGACCGCCACCGCCAGCGCTCCGAGCGAGCAGAGCGCCGCCACGGCGGGCAGCGGCCACCTGGCGTGCTCCAGGGCCGCGACGCGCGCGGCCAGATCGGTCACATCCTTGTCGGTCTGGTCGTTGCGCTGGGCCAGTAACGCGAGCCTGCCGTCGGTCCTGGCGAGACCGACGTCGAGGCTGCGCCGTAACTCGGCGCACTCTTCGCCGACCACGGAATGGTCAGAGGGGGTGGTCACGAATCCGCTCCTGTTCGGGAAAGTCGTCCAAGGGTTCTACGCCCGGCCCCGGTGGTGCCGGGACCAAGTGGAACCGAGTCAACTCCCCTTGTGTGCGGGGCAGCAGGGTGTGTGAATGGCATATGCGAGCACCCTTCGCACACACCGTGCGAATTTCGCGACTCTCCGTAACCCTTACGTGTAGGAGTAGAAGCCCGCACCCGTCTTACGGCCCAGCCTGCCCGCGTCCACCATCCGCTGGAGCAGCGGGGACGCCGCGTACAGCGGCTCCTTGAACTCCGCGTACATCGAATCGGCGACCGACGCGACGGTGTCCAGACCGATCAGATCCGAGAGCTTGAGCGGGCCCATCGGATGGGCACAGCCCAACTCCATCCCGTTGTCGATGTCCTCGCGGCTCGCGATGCCCGACTCGAACATCCGGATCGCGGCGAGCAGATACGGAATCAGCAGCGCGTTCACCACGAACCCCGAGCGGTCCTGGGCGCGGATCGCGTGCTTGCCCAGTACCCCCTGGACCACGGCCTCGGCCCGCTTGACCGTCTCGTCGGAGGTCGTGAGCGCGGGGATCAGCTCCACCAGCTTCTGCACCGGGGCCGGGTTGAAGAAGTGGATCCCGATGACCTGGTCGGGACGTGAGGTCGCGACGGCCAGCTTGACCAGCGGAATGGAGGAGGTGTTGGAGGCCAGGATCGCGTCGGGACGCGTCACGACCTGATCGAGTACCTGGAAGATCTCCGTCTTGACCTGCTCGTTCTCGACGACGGCCTCGATGACGAGATCGCGGTCGGCGAACTCCCCGAGGTCCGTGGTGAAGCTGAGCCTGCCGAGCGCCTCGTCCCGCTCCGCCTCGGTGATCTTGCCGCGTTCGGCGGCCTTCGAGAGGGAGTTGTGCAGCCGGGTACGGCCGATCTCCAGGGCCTCGCCGGTGGTCTCGGCGACCTTGACCTCCAGGCCGCTGCGCGCGGCGACCTCCGCGATGCCTGCGCCCATCTGGCCGCAGCCCACCACTCCGACGCGGGCGATATCGGTCAGGGTGTCGGTCACATCGTGCCTTTCGCTGGTCCGTGTCCCGGCAGGTCCCCCGTGTGATTCCGGCGCCCGCCCCGGGACAGGACGTTACTCCGCCGGGGTGTGTGGGCGGGGTGCCGGGGCGGGCATGCTGAGCCCGTACGGCGGTGCGGGTTTCGGTGACCGGCCGCGCGGACCGGACACAGGGGACGGCGCATGGGGCGGATCGGCAGAAGAGGGTTCGTGGTGGCGGCGACAGGGGTGGTGACCTCGCTGGTCGCCGCCGGGGATGTGGCGGCCGTCGCCGCGTCCGTACCGCGGCGGCACGCTCCGCGCCGGGAGCTGCGCGGGATGTGGATCGCGACCGTCGTCAACCGCGACTGGCCCTCCGTGCCGGGCCTCACCGCCGACCGGCAGAAGGCGGAGCTGCGCCGGCATCTGGACACGGCGGTCGCCCGCGGACTGAACGCCGTGGTCTTCCAGGTACGGCCCACGGCGGACGCGCTGTGGCCCTCGCCGTACGAGCCCTGGGCGCAGTACCTCACCGGCACCCAGGGCAAGGACCCCGGCTGGGACCCGCTGGGTACGGCGGTACGGGAGGCACACGCGCGCGGACTTGAGCTGCACGCCTGGTTCAACCCGTACCGGGTCGCGAATCACACCGACCCCTCGCGGCTCATCGCGACACATCCGGCCAGGGTCCACCCGGACTGGGTGCTGCCGTACGGCGGGAAGCTCTACTACAACCCCGGCCTGCCCGAGGTCAGGACGTTCGTCCAGGACGCGATGCTGGACGCGGTCAAGCGCTACGACATCGACGCCGTGCACTGGGACGACTACTTCTATCCGTATCCGGTCGCCGGACAGGTCTTCGAGGACGACGCGGAGTTCGAGCGCTATGGCGCGGGCTTTCCGGACAAGGCGGCCTGCGGCGGGACAACACCGACCGGCTGGTGCGGGAGACCGCCGAGCGGATCAAGAAGATCAAGAAGCAGGTGCGGTTCGGGATCAGCCCGTTCGGGGTGTGGCGCAACGCGGCCACCGATCCGCTCGGCTCCGACACCCGGGCCGGGGTGCAGACGTACGACGATCTGCACGCCGATACCCGCGCGTGGGTCAAGAAGGGCTGGATCGACTACATCGTCCCGCAGCTGTACTGGAACATCGGCTTCCCCGCCGCCGACTACGCGAAGCTGCTGAGCTGGTGGGACGGCGTCGTACGGGGGACGGGCGTCGATCTGTACATCGGCGAGGCCCTTTACAAGGCGGGCGACCCGGCCCAGCCCGCCGCCTGGCAGGACCCGGCCGAGCTGTCCCGTCATCTGACCCTCGCCAAGGAGTACGCGGGGGCGCGGGGGCACTGCTTCTTCTCCGCGAAGGAGGTCGGCGCGGATCCGATCGGGGCGATGACGAGGGTGGTGGCCGACCACTACGGGAAGCGGGTGCCCCGATGAGCTGAGCGACGGCCTCCCGGGCCCACTCGTCCTCTCGCCGCGGTAGTGGCCGTCCCTGTCGCTATCGCTATCGCTATCGCTATCGCTGTCCCTTGTCCCTGTCGCCGTCCCTGTTCCTGTGGCTGTCAGGTGGCGGCCCGCTGGGTGACCGCGATACAGACGAGCACGGCGACGGCCGCGACCGGCGCGGCGGGTGTGAGGTGCTCGCCGAGCAGCAGTACGGACCAGACCAGGGTGAGGACCGGCTGGGCGAGCTGGAGCTGGCTCGCCCTGGCGATCCCGATCGACGCCATGCCCCGGTACCAGACGTAGAGGCCGAAGAACGTCGAGCCGGCGGCGACCCAGGCGAGTCCGATCACGCCGTGGGCCGTCAGCCGGGCCGGTTCGAAGGACAGCGCCACCGCCGCGCCCGCCACCGCGAGCGGCAGACAGCCGATCAGCGCCCAGCCCACCACCTGCCACCCGGGCATCACCCCGGCCAGCCTGCCGCCCTCCGTATAGCCCGCCGCGCACACCAGCAGGGCGCCGAAGAGATACAGATCCCCGGAGGAGAGCGCCCCGCCGCTCTGCTGGACCGCGAACGCGATCACCACGGCGGCGCCGGCGAGAGCGGCCAGCCAGAAGGCCCTGGAGGGGCGCCTGCCCGTACGGACGGCGGCGAACGCGGCCGTGGTGAGGGGCAGCAGCCCGACCACCACGGCCGCGTGCGAGGTGGTGGAGGTCTCCAGCGCGAGCGTCGTCAGCAGTGGGAAACCCACCACGACCCCGCCGCCGACGACCGCGAGTCCGCCCCAGTGCCGGCGTGCGGGGACCGGGACGCGGAGGGCCAGCAGAAAGCCGCCCGCGATGAGCGCGGCGAGCGCGCTGCGCACGGCGACGAGGGACCAGGGACCGAAACTCTCCAGGCCCCACACGGTGGACGGGAAGGTGAGCGAGAAGGCGATGACGCCCAGCGCGGCGAGGAGGGTGCCGCCGCGCGTGCCGTGAGTGCTTCCGGTGTCGCGGCCGGTGCGGCCGGTGCGGCCGTCGACGTCGGCGTCCATGTGGGCGTCGGTGTGGGCGGCGGGTTGGCCGCTGACCGCTATCGGGATGGCGGGAGTAGCGCTATCGTGTTCTGTCATGCACGAGCGTAGCAGTGTGGCGGAACTGGCGAATTCGCTGAAGCAGGACCTCAACCGCTACTCGCCCGGTGGAAAGCTGCCGTCCAGCAGAGCGCTGGTCGACCGTTACCGCGTCTCTCCGGTGACCGTCTCCCGCGCCCTCGCCAGGCTCGCCGCCGAAGGGCTGGTCGTCACCCGCCCCGGCGCCGGGGCCTTCCGCGCGCCCGCCAGGACCGCCGCCACACCGCCGGGCGACACCTCCTGGCAGGAGGTCGCCCTCAGCGCCGACGCCGCCACCGAACTCGTACCGCGCTCGGTCGACGCCACCGGAGTACTGGTCACGCTCGCCGCGCCACCGCCCGGAGTCATCGAGTTCAACGGCGGCTATCTGCACCCCTCGCTCCAGCCGGAGCGGGCGATGGCCGCGGCGCTGGCGCGGGCGGGCAGACGGCCCGGCGCCTGGGGCAGACCGCCCATCGACGGACTGCCCGAGCTGCGCGACTGGTTCGCGCGGGGGATCGGGGACACCTGGACGGCTGCCGAAGTCCTCGTCACGGCGGGTGGCCAGAGCGCGCTGACCACCGCGCTGCGCGCGCTCGCCCCGCCCGGTGCGCCGGTTCTGGTCGAATCGCCCACCTACCCGGGGATGCTGGCGATCGCCCGCGCCGCCGGGCTGCGCCCCGTACCGGTCCCGGTGGACCCCGACGGCGTACGGCCCGAACTGCTCGCCGCCGCCTTCCGGGCCAGCGGCGCCCGGGTCTTCGTCTGCCAGCCGCTCTTCCAGAACCCCACCGGAGCCGTGCTGTCCCCGGCCCGCAGACCCGAAGTACTGCGGATCGCCCGGGAGGCCGGGGCGTTCGTCGTGGAGGACGACTTCGTACGGCGGCTGGTGCACGAGGACGCAGGCCCGCTGCCGGGACCGCTCGCCGCCGACGACCCCGACGGCGTCGTCGTCCATGTCTGCTCCCTCACCAAGGCGACCTCCCCGAGCCTGCGGGTCGGCGTACTGGCCGCCCGGGGCCCGGTCCTCGAACGGCTGCGCGCCATCCATGTCGTCGACACCTTCTTCGTACCGCGCCCGCTCCAGGAAGCGGCCCTGGAACTGGTCGGCTCCGCCGCCTGGAACCGCCATCTGCGCTCCGTCTCCGCCGCGCTGAAGACCCGCAGGGACACCCTGACCACCGCGCTGCGCACCGAACTGCCCGAGCCGGCCCTCCCGTACATCCCGTCCGGCGGCTACCACCTCTGGCTCCGCCTCCCGGACGGCACCGACGAACAGGCCATCGTCCCGGCCGCCCTGCGCGCGGGCGTCGCGGTCGCCCCGGGCCGCCCGTATTTCAGCGCCGAACCGCCCGCCGCCCATCTGCGGCTGAGCTTCGCCGCGGTGGCGGGGCCCGCGGAGATCACCGAGGGAGTGCGACGGCTCCGTACGGCCTGGGACGAGGCGCTGGGCTGAACTCGCACGGGACGGCCGCCGCGGCGCGGGACGGCCGCCGCGGCGCGGGACGGCCGCTCCGGCGCGGGGACGGCCGCCGCGGCACGGGACGGCCGCTCCGGCGCGGGACGCTTGCCGGGTATGGCGCGGGAACATGCCCGGCAGATATCCGGAATCGTTGCCTCCATACCACCGGCCGCACCTTGACCGGTCGGGCTTTCGGCTCCACGATCGCGGCCATGACTGTTCGGGTCACTTTGGTCGCCGCCGCGCGCAACTCGGACCTGTACGACGAGCGCTTCGACGACGACCGCCCCCTCGACCGGGCCGGCTGGTACGAGATGCAGCGCGTCGCCCACGCCCTCGTCCCGCTGTCCGCCGCCGACCTCCGCTACTGCTCGCCGACACTGCGCAGCCGTACCACCGGCGACGCCCTCGGCTACGCGCCGCTCGCGCAACCCGCCCTGCGCGACTGCGACATGGGCCGCTGGCGCGGCTTCACCCTCGCCGAGGTGATAGCCCGCGAACCGGCCGCCGTCGACGCCTGGCTCGCCGACCCGCGCTCCGCCCCGCACGGCGGCGAGACGCTGCTGGCCTTCATCTCCCGGATAGGCGGCTGGCTCGACACCCGGCCCGCCCAGGACATCGCCGCGATCGTGGCGGTCGCGGAACCGGCTGTCGTACGGGCCGCGCTGGTGTACGCGCTCAAGGCGCCGCCGCGGACGTACTGGTACGTGGATGTCCAGCCGCTGTCGACCGTCACCCTGACGGGCACCCCGGGCCGGTGGAGTCTGCGGCTGGACGGCGGCGGCTGACCGGCCCGCCAAAGACACCCCAGGCCCTGCGGGCCCCGGGGCCAGGACCGGCGGGGACGCGGCATCGTCGGGCGGTGCCGGGAAATCGGCGATGGCGGTACCAGCGCGGTCCGTGCCGCCGGGCGATCAGCCGTGCCACGGTCGTCTTGCCGGCCGCGGGCGGCCCGCCGATCCAGAGCACGCGCGGCAGTGGCCGCTGTTGCGCCTGAGACGACCGGGGCAGGCTCATTCCGCCGTACCGACCGCGGTATCGACCGCCGTACCGAGCGTTTCAAGGATCTGCTGCCCGTACTTCGCCAGCTTGTTCTCACCGACCCCGGTGACCGTGCCCAGCTCCGCCAGCGTCGACGGAGCCAGCGTCGCGATCTCGCGCAGCGTCGCGTCATGGAAGATGACATACGCCGGTACGCCCTGCTCCTTCGCCGACGCCGCCCGCCAGGCGCGCAGCGTCTCGAATACCGGCACGGCCTCTTCCGGCAGATCGACAGGTGCGGAACGCTGCTTGGACGACTTCTCCGCGCGCGCCGGCCTGGCCGCCTTCTCGGGCTCGCGCCGCAGGACGACCGGGCGCCGCCCGCCCAGGACCTCACCGCTCTCGTCGGTGAGGACCAGCGTCCCGTAGTCGCCCTCGACGGCGATCAGCCCCTGCGCCAGCAACTGCCGTGCCACGCTCCGCCATTCGGCCTCGCGCAGCTCCGTACCGATTCCGAACACGCTCAGCGCGTCATGGTCGAACTGGATGACCTTGGCCGTCTTCCTGCCCAGCAGGATGTCGGTGATCTGCCCCGCACCGAACTTCTGATTGCGCTCGCGCTTCAGCCTGACGACGGTCGACAGCAGCTTCTGCGCCGGGACCGTGCCGTCCCAGGACTCCGCGGGCGTCAGACACGTATCGCAGTTGCCGCACGCGGTGCTTCGCTGCCCGAAGTACGCGAGCAACTGGACGCGCCGGCATTCGACGGTCTCGCACAGCGCGAGCATGGCGTCGACATGGGCGCCCAGCCGCCGGCGGTGCGCGTCGTCGCCCTCGGAGGTGTCGATCATCTTGCGCTGCTGTACGACGTCCTGGAGCCCGTACGCCAGCCAGGCCGTGGACGGCAGCCCGTCACGCCCGGCGCGTCCGGTCTCCTGGTAGTAGCCCTCGACGGACTTCGGCAGATCGAGATGGGCCACGAAGCGTACGTCCGGCTTGTCGATGCCCATGCCGAACGCGATCGTCGCGACCATCACCATCCCGTCCTCCCGCAGGAAGCGCGCCTGGTTCTCGGCGCGCGTACGGGTGTCGAGCCCCGCGTGGTACGGCAGCGCGTCGACACCGTTCTTCACCAGGAACTCGGCGGTCTTCTCCACCGACGCCCGGGAGAGGCAGTAGACGATGCCCGCGTCGCCCGGGTGCTCGGCGCGCAGCAGCTGGAGCAGCTGCCGCTTCGGATCGTTCTTCGGCGCGATGCGGTACTGGATGTTGGGCCGGTCGAAGCTGGCCACGAAGTGCCGTGCGTCCTGGAGGCCGAGCCGGGACGCGATCTCCGCGTGCGTGGCTTCGGTGGCGGTCGCGGTGAGCGCGATACGCGGCACATCGGGCCAGCGCTCGTGCAGCGAGGAGAGAGCGAGATAGTCGGGGCGGAAGTCGTGCCCCCACTGGGCGACGCAGTGTGCCTCGTCGATGGCGAACAGCGAGATCGTGCCGCGTTCCAGCAGCCGTACGGTCGACTCGACGCGCAGCCGCTCCGGCGCCAGATAGAGCAGATCCAGCTCGCCGGCGAGGAACTCGGCCTCGACGAGACGCCGTTCGTCGAGATCCTGGGTGGAGTTGAGGAATCCGGCCCGCACGCCGAGCGCCCTCAGGGCATCGACCTGGTCCTGCATGAGGGCGATGAGCGGTGATACGACGACCCCGACGCCCTTACGTACCAGGGAGGGGATCTGGTAGCAGAGCGACTTGCCGCCACCGGTGGGCATGAGCACGAGCGCGTCGCCGCCGGCGACCACATGCTCGATGATCTCCTGCTGGCTCCCGCGGAAGGAGTCGTATCCGAAGACGCGACGCAGCACCTCAAGCGACTCGGTCGTTTCAGGACCCGTCTCAGGACCCGTCCCTGGGCCTGCTTCGGGGCCTGTTTCAGGACCAGCTTCAGGGTCTGCTTCAGCGTGCGTCTCGGGAGGGGTGCCGGTTTCCGGGAAGCTCATCCGCCGATTCTACGAGGGTCCGCCGACACCGATCAGCCGATCGATGTCGGTCTCGCTGTAGGACACGTCCTGACCTGCATCGTCTCTAGCGTCGGAGACCCGGCACGGAGGCAGACTCCGGGCACGAAGCGATCAGGAGCGAACGATGAGCCATGTCATCCGCAACCAGCCGACCGGTACCCCCACCTGGATCGACCTCGACGTACCCGATGTCGAGCGCGCCAAGGAGTTCTACGGCGCGCTGTTCGGCTGGGAGTACGAGGCGGGTGAGACCGCCTACACGGTGTGCCGTCTGCACGGCCGGGCGGTGGCGGGATTCCGGCAGGTCCCCGCCTCCGATTCGCACGCTTCGGCCCTCCCCGGCCTGTGGTGTGTGTACTTCGCGACCGACGACTCCGACGCCACCGTGAAGCGGATCGTCGACGCGGGCGGCACCCTGACGCGGGGCCCGCTGGAGATCGGGGACCAGGGCCGGCTGTCGCTCGCCGTGGACCCGTCCGGCTCCCGGTTCGGCCTCTGGGAGGGGCGCGCGCTCCTCGGCTGCGAGACCGTGAACGAGCCGGGCAGTCTCCTGCGCAACGACCTCACCAGCCCGGACCCGGGCCCGGCCCGGGAGTTCTACCCGGCCGTCTTCGACTTCACCCTGGACGGTAACGACGATCTCCCGGGCGTCGACTTCACCTTCCTGCGCCGGCCCGACGGTCATGAGATCGGCGGCATCACGGGGGTCCCGGAGGCGCCGTCCGCCGCGTGGCAGACGCTGTTCGAGGTCGCCGACGCGGACGCGGCGGCGGAGCGGGCCGTGGCGGCCGGCGGCACGGCGGACGCCCCCTCGGACATGATCTACGCGCGGCTGGCGAAGATCACCGACCCCTTCGGCAATTCCTTCGAGGTGGGCGCCCGGCGCGCGCGCACTTCGTAGGCCCCTCCGGCACACCCCCGCCCGGCCCGCGACGCGGGTCGGGCCGGGTCGGCCGGGCCTCAGGCGTGCTGCGGCATCTCGTCCTTGAGCGCGGAGCGGATCTGCTCACGCAGTTCCGGGCTGCTCTTGTGGCCGTGCATGGACACAGCGTGCTCGCTGGCGGCGCGGACCACTTCTTCCTCCTCGCCGGAGATGGCGAGGGTGCAATTCGTCTCGCTCGGGAAATCCCGGCAGTCGGCTACCTTGCGCATGATGTACCTCCGCGTACCAGTTTCCTCCTTTTTGCTCTACGAAGACCCGTTTGCTCTACGAGGACCCGGCGAGGCGCGTGCGGCGTCGCGGTTGAAGGCCGCTCGCCGCACGGATGGCCGCCCATGCTGGCGCCTGCTCGTACGCGTAGGGCCTATTCCGAGGCGGAAGCGGCTCGGCCGGCCCGTTCCAGGAGCAGCGCCCGCTCGCGTGCGTTACGGGTCAGGGAGGCGGCCCGCTCGAACTCCGCGCGCGCCTCCTCCCCCCGGCCCAGGCGCTCCAGCAGATCTCCCCGGACGCTCGGCAGCAGGTGATAGCCCTTGAGGGCCGGTCCTTCCGTCAGGGCGTCCACCAGCTTCAGCCCGGCCGCGGGGCCCTCCGCCATCGAAACGGCGACCGCTCGGTTCAGCTCCACCACCGGGGACGGGGTCAGCGCCATCAGCCGGCCGTACAGCGCCGCGATCGCGGTCCAGTCCGTGTCCTCGTAGCGCACCGCCCGCGCGTGGCACGCGGCGATCGCGGCCTGGACGGAGTACGGGCCGTGGCCCGCGCGCCGCAGGGACTCGACGCCGCGGAGGATGAGCATGCGGTTCCACTTGTGCCGGTTCTGGTCGGCGAGCAGCACCGGTTCGCCGTCGGGGCCCGTGCGGGCGGCGATGCGCGAGGACTGGAGCTCCAGGAGCGCGGCCAGACCGTGGACTTCGGGCTCCTCGGGCATCAGGCCCGCCAGGACACGCACCAGACGCAGCGCGTCCTCGCACAGGGCGGGGCGCACCAGATCGTCCCCGGCCGTCGCGGAGTAGCCCTCGTTGAAGATGAGGTAGATGACCTCAAGGACCGACGAGACGCGGGCGGCCCGGTCGGCGGCGCCCGGGACCTCGAAGGGGACCCCGGCCTTGGCGAGCGTCCGTTTCGCGCGGACGATGCGCTGGGCGACCGTCGGTTCCGGGGCCAGGAACGCGCGGGCGATCTCCTCCGTCGTCAGCCCGCCCAGCAGCCGCAGCGTGAGGGCGACCCTGGCCTCCGTCGACAGCACGGGATGGCAGGCGGTGAAGATCAGCCTCAGCAGATCGTCGTCGATGTCGTCCTCGCCCGTGGGTTCGGGCGGTGGCGCCACGTCCTCCAGCGCTCTGCCGACCTCCGCAAGCTTGCGCGCGTAGGTCTCCTTGCGGCGTACGAGATCGATGGCGCGGTGCTTGGCGGTGGCCATGAGCCAGGCGCCCGGTCTGTCCGGGACGCCCGACTCCGGCCACTGCTCCAGCGCGGCGACCAGAGCGTCCTGCGCGATTTCCTCGGCGATGCCCACGTCCCGTACGACGCGGGCGACACCGGCGATGATCCGCGCGGACTCGATCCTGAAGACCGCTTCGACCGTTTCGGTCGCGCTTGCTGAGGTCACGACCACCCATCAGAGCAGCCGTGCCGGGGTGCGGCAAGCGCGGCCCGGTCAGCCCTCGGCGATCTCGCGGACCTCGACGGAGACGGTCCAGTTCTCCGGGTGGACCTCAAGGAACCGCTTCGCCCATTCCAGGGCCTCCGCCTTGTCCTCGCAGCGGGTGAGGGAGTAGCCGCCGATGACTTCCTTGCTCTCCGTGAAGGGCCCGTCGGTGTAGCTGAGCTTGCCGTCGGACCAGGTGATCCGGGTGCCCTCGGACGTCGGGGCGAGTCCCGCGGTCTCCAGCATGACCCCGGCCTTGGTGATCTCCTCGAACAGTGCGCCCATGCGCGCCTCGAACTCGGGGTCGGGGCCCTCGGTGGGGGCATTCCGGTCGTCGATGCGGACCATCGTCAGAAAACGCGGCATGGTGACTCCTCGGTCGGGAGGGCAGGGGCTCTCCCCGCCTCTCACACCCTTGCGTCGAACGGGATACGGCCGGATCGACAGCTCCTCCGGAAATCTTCCAAGATTTTTCCGGACCGGCCTGTCCCGTACCGATCCGGCACCGGATCCTGGTCTCTACGGGTGACCAAGCGCCTCGCGCTGCGCGGGGGTGAGCCGGCCGGGCCTGGCGGTGACGGTGCGGGCGCCGCTCTCGTCGTACCGCAGGGAGACCGGATCGGCGATGTCGGGGTGCCGCTCGGCGCTGTCCAGGGCGTCGGCGACGCGCTCCAGGGGCCACCCCAGCGCGCCCGCCAGCTGGTCCGCGGTGCGTGGTGTCCCGGCGTGCACCAGCGCGGCGAGCACGGTGAGAGTGTCGCTGAAGACGGCGGCCGTCGGCCCGCCGGCCATGTCGTCGCTGAGCTGTACGAAGAACTGCCGCATCCGGTCCAGCCGGGCTCCGGCGGGGGTGGCGGTATCGAGGATCTCGGCTCCGCGCCGGGAGACGTCCGCCAGCATCGCGTTCGTCCGGGCACTGGTCAGCCAGGTCCGGAGCCAGACATCGTCATCGATGAGGTAACGCTCGCGGCGCTGCCGGGGATCGCGCTCGCGCCGGACCAGATCCAGCCCTTCGAGATAGCCGATGGCTGTGGACACCGACGCGGGGCTGACCCGCAGACCTCGCACCAGTTCAGCGGCGGTCAGGGCGCCCGAGTCGGTGGTGACCAGACGGGCCAGCACTCGCGCCGCCATCCGTGGCAGCCCGTTCGCGACCATCAGCGCCGCGAACTCCTCCGCGAAGCCGTGGACCGCCTCGGGCTCGCGCCCGTGGGCGTCGGCTGCGGCAGAGGGCCCGGGGGACTCCGGGGGCGGCGGGACCGGCCCGCGTCGGCGGGCTCGCCGCTCGGTGGAGTAGTGGGCGTGGTCCGCGAGATAGCCGTCCGAGCCGCCGTTACGGGCCACCTCCCGGCTGATGGTCGACGTCGGCCGGTCCAGCCGCCTGGCGATCTCGGCGTACCCGAGCCCCTCGGCCAGTCCTGCGGCGATGCTCCGGCGGTCCTGGTGGGTGAGCCTGCCTCCCGGCATTGGTTCGCGCCTTCCTTCGGCTGTCGGCCCAGTATGCGTTCACGATCAGCACATTGCAACGATTGGCCTGTCGCCGGTTGCGTTCACTCGCAATCTCATTGCAATAGACGTCAGAAATTCCCGAGAAATGAGGAAGGTTGGACCCTTCCTTAATTGATGGGTGGTAAAACGCAACGTAGCCTTCACGGCGTTCTGAAGAGAATCCGGTGAGGGCATGAAGGTGAGTTGATGACGGCGAGCGAGGAAGCGGTACTCGATGTCGACGGGCTGCGTATGCGGTACGGCACGAACGATGTCCTGCGCGAGGTGACCTTCCGGGCACACCACGGGGAGGTACTGGCCCTGCTGGGCCCGAACGGGGCGGGCAAGACCACCACGATCGAAATCCTGGAGGGGTTCCGGACGCGATCGGCGGGCCGGGTGGAGGTGCTGGGCACGGATCCGGCGTACGGCGGAGAACGATGGCGGTCACGGCTCGGGGTCGTCCTGCAATCCTGGCGTGACCACGGCAAATGGCGGGTGCGTGAACTGCTCGCCCACCTCGGTACGTACTACGCGCCCTACTCCACCGATTTGATCCGGCGGCCGTGGGACACCGACGAACTCATCGAGGCGGTGGGCCTCACCGCGCACGCGGGCAAGAAGATCAAGACACTGTCCGGTGGGCAGCGGCGCCGGCTCGACGTGGCGATCGGCATCGTGGGCCGCCCCGAAGTGCTGTTTCTGGACGAGCCCACCGCGGGCTTCGACCCGGAGGCCCGGTACGCGTTCCACGACCTCGTCCGCCGGCTCGCCGAGGAGCACGACACCACGATCCTGCTCACCACGCACGATCTTGACGAAGCGGGGAAACTCGCCGACCGCGTCATGATCCTGGCCGGGGGCCGGATCGTCGCGGACGGCTCGACGGACGAACTGGCGCGACGCACCGCCGCCGACGACGAGGTGCGCTGGACCCGCGACGGTGAGCACTTCGCGGCCTCGACCACCGAGTCGACGGAATTCGTACGCGGGCTGTTCAGCCGGTACGGCGCGGCGATCGGCGAACTGGAGGTCCGCCGGGCCTCGTTGGAGGACAGCTATCTGGCATTGGTACGGCAGGGCGAAGCCGAGGCGCGCGAGTCGAAGGAGCCGGCCCTGTGACCGCGGCGGTACGGGCGACGACGGCGACGCGGGCGACTGCGGCACGGTCGGCCATGGTCGCGCGGGCGACCGGAGCGATACGGGTGGGCTGGAAGCGCGGCGTGATCGAGCTGCGGCAGTCGTTCACGAACGGCGGGGATCTCCTGTCCCATCTGCTCTGGCCGGTGCTGATGCTGGTTGTCCTGTATTTCCTGCGGGACACGGAGTTCGGGACCGGCGGACTCCTCCTCGGCACCCTGGCCCTGCCGAGCGTTCTGGGGATGAATGTCGCGATGGGCATGGTCGGCATGAGTCAAGTGCTCACCGCCGAACGCGAGGACGGCACCCTGCTCCGCGCCAGGGCGACACCGAACGGGATGCCGAGCTATCTCGTCGGCAAGGTCGTCACGGTCTCCGGCGGTCTGCTCGCCGATCTCGCGATCCTGCTGATTCCCGGGATGCTCCTCATCGACGGTCTGACGGTCGGCAGCCCGGGGGCCTGGCTGACCCTGGTCTGGGTGCTGGTACTCGGCATGGTGGCGACCCTGCCCCTCGGCGCGATCCTGGGATCGGTGTTCTCCAGTGCGCGCGGCAAAGGGCTGATCCAACTGCCGGTGCTCGGCATGATCGCGATCTCCGGCATCTTCTACCCGCTCACCTCGATGCCGGAGTGGCTGCAAGGGGTCGCTCAGGTGTTCCCGATCTACTGGCTCGGCCTGGGCATGCGTTCGGCCCTGCTCCCGGACAGCGCGGTCGGCGTCGAGATCGGCGCGTCCTGGCGGCACCTGGAGACCGTCGGCGTGCTGGGGGCCTGGGCGGTGATCGGTCTGGTCGTCGCGCCGATGGTGCTGCGCCGGATGGCGCGCCGGGAGTCGGGTTCGAGCGTGGCCGAGCGCCGCGAGAAGGCTCTGCGGCGAGTCGGATAGGGAACGCGAGGCGGACGGGGAACGACTGAGAGGCCGCGCGGACAGGCGACGCCGCCCCACCTGTCCGCGCGGCCTCTGAGTGGGGCGGGCAGGGCGGGTGACGGTCACGGCGCCCTGATCGTGATCGTCATCCCGTCACATGAAGCCGACGATGCGCGGCGGCGCGAACAGATGGCGGGCACGGTGCTCCAGGACCATCTCGTCGGGGATCCGCCGACTCGACGTGTCCGACATACACCGCTCGCACGCCGGGTCGACCGCGGGCACCTCCGAAGTGTGCGCGGCGGCGATGTGCTGGGCGAGCCGGATCTGTGTCGTCACCACAGAGTCGAAGGGGTCGTAATCCACCCCCGGGTCACCCGCCGCCCGCGCCGCTTCCACCACCTCGGGCGCGCGCTTCATCGCCTTGTACAGCCTGTCGCAGTCGTGGCAGCTCCACATCCAGGAAGGAGGCACAGGCCACTCCTCCTCAGGGCGGGGTGCGTCCTTGGCGTCCATGCCGGTCACCGTAGCGACAGCCGCACGGCGGACGCGGAGGTTCGGCGCAACCTCACCCGTGCGACTGACCGCTCATGGTCGGGGAGCCGCCCCGCCGGTCGCCGGCTCAGCCCGCCAGCTCCCCCAGGAGTGCCCAGGTACGGCGTCGGTCGGCGTCCCCCGCGATCTCCGTCGCCGAGAAAACCACTTCCGTCGCCCCGGCGTCCCGGTAGCGCCGTACCTCGGCGGCGACCGTCTCCTCGTCGCCGATCACGGCCACATCGGCGGCCCGCTTGCCGCCGGAGAGCTCGATGACCCGCGCGTAGGACGGGATCTGCTCGTAGAACGCGAGTTGCTCGGTGGCCTTCTCGCGTACGGCGTCGACGTCGTCGGTGACCACGCCGGGCACGAGAGCCACGATCCGGGGCGCGGGCCGTCCCGCGGCCTCCGCCGCCGCGGTGACGGCGGGGACGATGTGCTCGGCCAGGGCGCGGGGCCCGGCGAGATAGGGCAGGATCCCGTCCGCGAGCTCACCGCTGGCACGCAGCGCCTGTGGCCCCATCGCGGCGACGAGCAGCGGCACACCGGCGTCGGCCCCCGGCACGCGCGCGGGCATCGGCGTGTGCGCGGTGATCAGCTCACCGCGGAAGTCGGCGGTGCCGGTCTCGGTCAACTGCCGCAGAGCGGTGAGGAATTCACGCAGACGCGCGACGGGCCGTTCGAACGGGATACCGAAACCCCCCTCGGTCAGCAGCTTGGTGCCGAGCGCGAGCCCGAGGTGGTACCGGCCGTGCGTGGCCGCCTGCGCGGTCAGGGCCTGGCTGGAGACGACCAGCGGGTGGCGTCCGAAGACGGGGATCGCGGACGTGCCCACCTGAAGGCCCGGGACTTCACGCCCGACGATCGCCGCGAGCTGAGGCGAGTCGGCGCCGAAGGTCTGCCCGAACCAAGCGGACCGCAGTCCCGCCGCGGCGGCCTCCTGTGCCAGCCGTACGGTGGTGTCGATCTGATTGTCGGGACCGGTCGCGTTGAGTGCTACTCCCACAGTCATGTCGGTGTGAACCAGCGTCGGCCGTTCTCGCATTCCGGTAGTCGTGTGACGGCTTCTTGTCAGCTGTGTGAACCGAGGACCCAGGTCCTGTCCGGCGTGGAGCCGGTGTTTGCGGAGACCGCGGCCTGGGCGGGCGTACATGGGCTGACCTGCGACGGCTCGGGTCCAGGTGGGCCGGGCGCCCTGACGTTGGCCGCCCGCCGGCGTCGGCCTGGCGGCCGTCCAGAGCGGCGGACGGGGCGTCGTCACGCAGGGACGCCGAGCGGCGGGTGCTCAAGCACGCGGGGCTTGTACTCGACCAGCTGGATGCGGCCGTCGAAGGTGCGGTGCTCGATCGTGTCGAGGGCAACGTCCGGATAGCCGTCGTAGATGCGTTCTTCGCACGTGGCCCCGGTGATCACCGGGAACATCACGACCCGGAAGCGGTCGACGAGTCCGGCTCGTAGCAGGGACCGGCACAGGCTGAGGCTGCCGATCGTGCTGAGGAGCCCCGAGCCACTCGACTTCATGGCGCGGACCGCCTCGACAGCGTCGTCGCGGACGAGCGTGGAGTTGGCCCATGTCAGGGGCTCCTTGAGAGAGGAGGAGAACACCACCTTGGAAGCTCGCGTGAGCTCGTCGACGGACGCCTCCTCCTCGGGCCTGAACTCGTCCTGGCCACTCGGGACCTCGCCTGCGGCGAAGCCCGACATCAGGCGGTAGGTGTTCGCTCCCATCAGATAGGTGGCCTCGGGCTGCTCGCCGAGCCATGAGAGGTACTCCGGGCCCTCAAGGCCCCAGAACCCGGGCCACCCCTCTCCCGATGCGTGGCCGTCGAGGGAGGTGATGAAGTCGACGAGAAGCTCCGACATGGCGGTGTCCTTTCCTGAGGTGTCACGAGCTTGGACCGGCCGGGAGCCACAAACTCATCGGCCGCGCTGTGGAGTAAACGAGAAAACGGCCCGGCAAACCGTCACGCTCAGCCGGGCCAAGTAAAACGCTCAGGGGCCAACTGAAGCGCTCGGTCACAGCCGGCTCGGCGGTGGCCGAGTCCGTCATTGCATAAAGCTGCGGCGAAACGTATAGTCATGCCATCGCTGAGGAGGGTTTTTCGATGGCTGTTCGTACGGTACGTGCCGCGGTGGCGGGAGCCAGTGGGTACGCGGGCGGGGAACTGCTCCGTCTGCTTCTCGGCCACCCCGGGATCGAGATCGGCGCCCTCACCGGCAACTCCAGCGTGGGCCGGCGGCTCGGTGGGCTTCAGCCGCATGTGCTGCCGCTGGCCGACCGGGTGCTTGAGGCGACCACGCCCGACGTCCTCGCCGGGCATGAGGTCGTCTTCCTCGCGCTGCCGCACGGCCAGTCCGCGGCCGTCGCCGAACGGCTCGGTGACGAGGTGCTTGTGGTCGACATGGGCGCCGACTTCCGGCTGAAGGACGCGGCGGACTGGGAGCGGTTCTATGGCTCCGCACACGCCGGGACCTGGCCGTACGGCCTTCCCGAGCTGCCGGGTGCCCGTGCCGCGCTGGAGGGGGCCAAGCGCGTCGCGGTGCCCGGCTGCTATCCCACCGCCGTCTCGCTCGCGCTCTTCCCGGCGTACGCGGCGGGGCTGGCCGAGCCCGAGGCCGTGATCACCGCCGCGTCCGGCACCTCAGGCGCGGGCAAGGCCGCCAAGCCGCATCTGCTCGGCTCCGAGGTCATGGGCTCCATGAGCCCGTACGGCGTCGGCGGCGGGCACCGGCACACCCCCGAGATGATCCAGAACCTCAGCGAGGCCGCGGGGGAGCGGGTCACCGTCTCCTTCACGCCCACCCTCGCACCCATGCCCCGCGGCATCCTCGCCACCTGCTCCGCCAAGGCGAGGCCCGGCACCACGGCGCAGGACGTCAGGTCCGCGTACGAGAAGGCCTTCGCGGACGAGCCCTTCGTCCATCTGCTCCCCGAGGGGCAGTGGCCCGCCACGGCGTCCGTCTACGGTTCCAACGCCGTACAGATCCAGGTCGCCCACGACGAGTCCGCGGGCCGCATCATCGCGATCAGCGCCATCGACAACCTGACCAAGGGCACCGCCGGTGGCGCGGTGCAGAGCATGAACATCGCCCTCGGACTCCCCGAGGACACCGGACTTTCCACGATCGGAGTGGCACCTTGAGCGTCACCGCAGCGAAGGGATTCACGGCGGCGGGCATCGCCGCCGGAATCAAGGAGAACGGCGGCCCGGACCTGGCCCTCGTGGTCAACAACGGTCCGCGCCGCGCCGCCGCGGGCGTCTTCACCTCCAACCGTGTCAAGGCCGCGCCGGTCCTCTGGTCCGAGCAGGTCCTCAGGGGCGGCGCGGTGACCGCCGTCGTCCTCAACTCCGGTGGCGCCAACGCCTGTACGGGGCCGCAGGGCTTCCAGGACACCCATGCCACCGCCGAGAAGGCCGCCGAAGTCCTCAGCGGGCGCGGCACCGGCGTCGATGGCACCGGCGTCGATGGCGCCGACGGCGATGGCGCGGACGGCCACAGCGCGGGAGAGATCGCCGTCGCCTCCACCGGGCTGATCGGCCTGCCGCTCCCCATGGACAAGCTGCTCCCCGGCATCGAGAAGGCCGCCACCGAGCTCTCCGCGCACGGCGGCGAGAAGGCCGCCATCGCCATCAAGACCACCGACACGGTGCACAAGACCGCGGTGGTCCAGGGCGACGGCTGGACGGTCGGCGGCATGGCCAAGGGCGCGGGCATGCTCGCCCCCGGCCTCGCCACCATGCTCGTCGTCCTCACCACCGACGCCGACATCGAGACGCCGGTCCTGGACACCGCCCTGCGCGCCGCCACCCGTACCACCTTCGACCGGGTGGACTCCGACGGCTGCATGTCCACCAATGACACCGTGCTGCTGCTCGCCTCCGGCGCGTCCGGGGTGACGCCCGGCGAGGAGGAGTTCGCCGAGGCGGTACGTACGGTCTGCGCCGATCTGGCGCGTCAGCTGATCGGCGACGCCGAGGGCGCCTCCAAGGACATCCGTATCGAGGTGATCAACGCCGCGACCGAGGACGACGCCGTCGAGGTGGGCCGCTCCATCGCCCGCAACAACCTCCTCAAGTGCGCCATCCACGGCGAGGACCCCAACTGGGGCCGGGTGCTCTCCGCCATCGGCACCACGGGCGCGGTCTTCGAGCCCGACCGGCTCAATGTCGCCATCAACGACGTCTGGGTCTGCGAGAACGGCTCCGTCGGAGAGGACCGCGACCTCGTAGACATGCGGTACCGCGAGGTACGGATCACCGCCGATCTGGCGGCGGGCACGGACTCCGCCGTCATCTGGGCCAACGATCTCACCGCCGAGTACGTCCACGAGAACAGCGCGTACAGCTCATGACCGCCCGTAAGCACACCGCGCTGCCCAAGGCACAGATCCTCATCGAGGCGCTGCCCTGGCTCACCCGGCACAACGGCAAGACCATCGTCATCAAATTCGGCGGCAACGCGATGATCGACGAGGAGCTGAAGGCTGCCTTCGCGCAGGACGTCGTCTTCCTGCGGCAGGCGGGCATCAAGCCGGTCGTCGTGCACGGCGGCGGACCGCAGATCAGTGCCCAGCTCGACCGGCACGGTCTGGTCAGCGAGTTCAAGGCCGGGCTGCGGGTCACCACGCCCGAGGCGATGGATGTCGTACGGATGGTGCTGGCCGGGCAGGTCCAGCGCGAGCTGGTCGGACTGCTCAACCAGCACGGCCCGCTCGCCGTGGGAATGACCGGCGAGGACGCCCACACCATCTCCGCGACCCGGCACCGGCCGCGGATCGACGGAGAGCTGGTCGACATCGGCCGGGTCGGCGAGATCACCGCGATCGACACGGGCGCCATCGAAGCGCTGCTGGCGGACGGCCGGATCCCGGTCATCTCCTCCATCGCGCGCAGCGCCGACGACGGCCATGTCTACAACGTCAACGCCGACACCGCCGCCGCCGCGCTCGCCGCCGCGCTGGGCGCCGAGACGCTGGTGGTCCTCACCGATGTCGAGGGGCTGTATGAGGACTGGCCGAACAGCGACGACGTGATCAGCCGGCTCACCGCCACCGAGCTGGAGAAGCTGCTGCCCGAGCTGTCCAGCGGCATGGTGCCGAAGATGGAGGGCTGTCTGTTCGCCGTACGCAACGGCGTCACCACCGCGCGCGTACTGGACGGCCGGGTCCCGCACTCGATCCTGCTGGAGATCTTCACCGACGAGGGAATCGGCACGATGGTCGTGCCCGACGGACAGGAAGGACCCGCGAAGTGACCGGCAACGAGGAGCTCGCGCAGCGCTGGCGGAGCGTCATGGCGGACAACTACGGTACGCCGAAGCTGTCCCTCGTCCACGGCGAGGGCGCCAGGGTCCGGGACGCCGACGGCGGCGAGTACACCGACTTCGTCGGCGGCATCGCGGTCAATGCCCTCGGCCACGCGCACCCCGCCGTTGTCGAGGCCGTCTCCCGCCAGATCGCCTCCCTCGGCCATGTCTCCAACCTCTTCATCGCCGAGCCGCCGGTCGCGCTCGCCGAGCGGCTGATCCAGCTCTTCGGCCGCCCCGGCCGGGTCTTCTTCTGCAACTCCGGCGCCGAGGCGAACGAAGCGGCCTTCAAGATCGGCCGGCTGACGGGCCGTCGGCACATGGTCGCCACCGACGGCGGCTTCCACGGCCGCACGATGGGCGCGCTGGCCCTCACCGGCCAGGCCGGGAAGCAGGAGCCCTTCCGGCCGCTGCCCGGTGATGTCACCCACGTCCCGTACGGGGACGCCGAGGCGCTGCGCGCCGCGGTCACCGAAGAGACGGCCCTCGTGATCATCGAGCCGATCCAGGGCGAGAACGGCGTGGTCGTGCCGCCCAGGGGCTATCTGGAGGCGGCCAGGGAGATCACCCGCGCCACCGGCACCCTGCTGGTGCTCGACGAGGTCCAGACGGGCGTCGGCAGGACGGGGAACTGGTTCGAGTACCAGGCGCACCAAGGGGTCGAGCCCGATGTCGTCACCCTCGCCAAGGGGCTCGGCGGCGGGCTGCCGCTCGGCGCGGCGGTCGCGTTCGGGGAGGCGGCCGAGCTGCTGAGGCCCGGCCAGCACGGTACGACGTTCGGCGGCAACCCGGTCGCCTGCGCCGCCGGACTCGCCGTACTGGACACGCTCGCCGCCGACGGACTCCTGGACCAGGTGAAGCGGCTCGGCGAGAAACTGCGGAACGGTATCGAGGGCCTTGGCCATCCGCTGGTCTCCCACGTCCGCGGCTCGGGTCTGCTCCTGGGTATGGTGCTCACCGAGCCACTCGCGCCCCAGGTGCAACAGGCGGCTCAGGGTGCCGGGTTCCTCGTGAACGCGCCCGCTCCGGATGTCGTACGGCTGATGCCCCCGCTGATCATCGGCGACACCGAGGTGGACGCGCTCCTGGGGGCGCTGCCCGGCATTCTCGACGCGGCCGACGAGGATGGACGATCCTGAGAAACGAGACGACGATGACCGAGGCCCAGGACACCGAGCACGGCGGGCAGTCCGTACCGCAGACCAGAACCGCCCGCCACCGCAGGATCGTTGACATCCTCAACCGGCAGCCGGTGCGCTCCCAGAGCCAGCTGGCGAAGGTGCTCGCGGACGACGGGCTGAGCGTCACCCAGGCGACGCTCTCCCGGGACCTGGACGAACTGGGCGCGGTCAAGATCCGCAACACCGGCGGCGAGTTGATCTACGCGGTCCCGAGCGAGGGCGGCTTCCGTACCCCGCACGCCCCGCTCGGGGAGTCGGCGAAGGAGGAGCGGATGCGCCGGCTCGCCGGTGAACTGCTCATCTCCGCCGAGGCGTCGGCGAATCTCGTCGTCCTGCGTACGCCGCCGGGCGCGGCGCAGTTCCTCGCCTCGGCCATCGATCAGGCGGAGTTGAGCGACATCCTGGGCACGATCGCGGGGGACGACACCCTGATGCTGATCAGCCGCGACCCGGCGGGCGGCCAGGCACTCGCGGACCATCTGCTGAAGCTGGCCCAGAACGACCGCTGAGAGCGGGGGAGTCCGGAGCCCGGCCGTAGCTTCCGGATCCGCTCCCCGTTCCCGTTCCCCTTCCCGTTCCACTTCCGCCTGCGGATCTGCCTCCGCCTTCGGATCCGCTGCCGGTTCCGCTCAGGCGCTGACCTTGGCGACATAGCGGTGGAAGCCGCTCGTCGTCCACGTACGACCGTCGGGCATGACGGCGAAGCCCTCGGCGCCGGGCAGCGCCTCCAGCCAGCCGCGCGCCCGCTCGCCCATCGCGTACGCGGCCGTCGCGCGGGTGTCTGCCATGGTCAGCCCCTCCGGGCAGACCACGGTGACCGAGGCGAGCCCGCCGACCGGCGGCCGGCCCGTGTACGGGTCGAGGACATGGCAGCCCCGCTCGGCGGGTCCCGAGGTGGCCACGCCCAGCCCCTCCCCGGTCTCGATCACCGTGGCCAGCCCGCCGGGGCGCAGCGGGTCGGAGATCCCCACCCGCCAGGGCCCGCCGAGCAGTTGGATGTCGCCACCGCCGTTGAGACACACCGAACCGGCGCCGGACGAGGCGATCATCCGTACCGCGCGCTCCACCGCCCACCCCTTCACCAGCCCCGTCGGATCGAGGCCGCCCGCGTAGCGGGTGGTGAACCATCCCTCGCTCTCCCGCTCCGCCGCCGCGCACAGCTCCAGCACCTCGACGACCTCCCGCGCACACGCGGACAGGGCGAGCTCGCCCCGGCCCAGCCGCAGGATCTGGCTGTCGGGACGGAACGGCGAGAAGAGCTCGTCGGCGTGGTGCAGCGAGGCCACGGCCGCGTGCAGCCCGGCCCGGACCCGGGCCTCGTCCCGTACCCCGCGGATGTCGAACGAGAAGACGGTGCCCATCGATTCCTCGACATGGCGCAGTCGGGCGGTGCCGTACGACATCAGACCCCCGCCTTGTCGAGCGCGCTCTGCAGGGAGTCCCGGTAGCCCTGGCTGGTGTAGCTGGCTCCGGAGACGGCGTCTATCCGGGCGTTCTGGGCGGTGACGGCCGCCTGATCGAGCCGCGGGACGGCGTCGGCGGTGACCGACCGGCTGCGCGCGTCGGCGCCGGGGGCCTGGACCGCCTCGGACTTGGTGATCCTGCCGCCGTCCACGGTGATCCGGACCTGGACGGGCCCGTACTGGGTGTCCACGGCATCCCCGACCACGGTCCGCGAGCCCTCGGCGATGGAATCTCCGCCCCCGGGCCCGCCGGTGCCCGCCGGCGCGGACACTCCCGTACCGGCACCCGCCGCACCCGTCCCCGCTCCCACGGCCGCCCCGGTCACCGGCGATCCGCCGGGCTGCTTCAGCGCGAGCAGCAGGACAATGCCCGACGCGGTCGCGGCGACACCGATCATGATCCGCCGGAGCGGACGCGGTGTTCTCGTCGGTTTCATCGGCTGCCTCACAGTTCGAAGGACTCGTGATGGATACGACGGGTGGGCACGCCCGCCTCGCGCAGTGCCTCGTACGACTGACGGGCGAGCCCGGGTGGCCCGCAGAGATAGACATCGTGGTCCTCGATGTCCGGCAGCAGCTCCCGCAGCCGCCGCGGGGTGATCTCGGGCCGCACGCCGTCCGGCCCGTTGACGGCGTACAGCAGCCGCGCGCCGCGTGCCGACGCGATCTCCCGCAGCTCGGCCCAGAGCGCCAGATCCTCGGTCTTACCGGCCCGGTAGAGCAGCGTCAGATCACCGGGCCCGCCGGGCAGCGTCTCGAACAGCGCGCGCATCGGCGTGATACCGGCGCCGCCCGCGATCATCAGCACCTTCTCCTTGCTGCGCCGGGCCGCTGTCAGAGCGCCGTACGGGCCCTCCGCCCAGACCCTGGTCCCCGGCTCCAGCCGGGCCAGGGCCGCGCTGTGCCCGCCGTTCGCCTTGACGGTGATCCGCAGCAGATCGGGCCGGGGCGCCGCCGACAGGGAGTACGGATTGGAGCTCCAGCGCAGCCCGTCGGTGAGGAACCGCCAGCGGAAGAACTGGCCCGGCTGGGCGCCGAGCCGGTGCAGCCGCCGGCCGGTGATCAGTACGGAGACCACGCCGGGCGATTCGTACACGGTCCGCTCGACCCGCATCCGGTGGCGCCTGTTGAGCTGGATCGGGGCCAGCACGCGGTACCGGACCAGCAGCGCGCCCGCCGCGCCGTACAGCACGTACCAGACCGTGCGGGCCGTCGGGTTCCCCACGAACTCGGCCCCGGTGGCGAGCTGATGCCAGAACGTCAGATAGACGGCGACGTAGGTGAGCAGATGGAGGTAGTACCAGGTCTCGTAGCGCACCCGGCGGCGCACCGCCCCCGCCGAGACACCGCCGATCAGGAGAAAGATCACGGTTCCGGTCGCCGCCTCGACCATCCGGGGATATTCGAGGACGACGCCGACGCCCTGCTCCACGAGGCCGGTGCCGGCCCGGACCGCGTCCCCCCAGACGGTCAGCAGAACGTGGGCGAGCACCAGCCCGACCGCGTACCGTCCGCCCGTCGCGTGCCAGCGCGTCACCCGGTCGGAGCCCACCCGCCGCTCCAGCGCGGGGATCCGGGCCATCAGCAGCACCACGATCGCGATCGTGTATCCGCCGAGCAGCCCGGTCAGCCGGCCCGCTCCGGTCAGCCACTCCGCCGGGTCGAGAGCGACGACCGGGGTGTTCCACCACCACAGGGCCAGGACGGCACCCGCCCCCGCCCAGCAGACCACCAGCACCGGCAGTGCGCCCGACCGTCGCGGGCGGATCGCGCGCAGGGTCTGCCTTCTGGCGGCCCGGCCGTTGTGCAACATCGCCACAGGACTGCTCCTCCGTCGCCTCCGTGCCCGGCGATACGGATATGAGCGGCGGAGGGTTCAACGGGGGCCCCGGGGAACAGCCGGGGACGCGGTCAGGACGCGCTCTCGGCGGCCCTCACGGACGTGATCGCCGTCGGTCCCGAGGACGTGCCGATCGCGATGTGCGGACGGCGGTCCGGATCGGCCCAGGCCAGGACCGCGCTCATCGCGTCGGCCGGTACGGAGACACAGCCGGCGGTCGGGCCCTCGCCGTTGACGTGCAGAAAGATCCCGGCGCCCCGGCCGCGTACCGGCTGGTCGTAGTTGAAGCCGATCACCAGCGCGAGGTCGTACTGGGACGGATAGTCGGCCAGATGCTCGGCCTCCGTCGGCCGGCAGTCCGACGGCAGGCCCTCCACCCAGCGGTTGTACGCCACCGACTCGTTGTCCTGGCACCACCAGGACTCCTCCGTCACCGGGCGGTAGCCGACACTCGTCCCGTCCGGCGCGGGCGCGAGGCCGAACCCGTACGGCAGGTCGTACATCCCGGTCGGGGTGGTCGAGGTGCCCTGCGTACGCGACCGGCCCTCGGTCAGCCCGCCCGCCCCGAAGCGGGCCTTGGCGGAACCGGCCGCCACCCACCGCGCGCCGCGCCGGTCCCACCAGGTCACCCGGCCGGTGGTGGCCCCGGGCTCCGGGGCCTCGGCGGTGATCAGCTGGCTGCCGCCGCCGGTGTCCGCCATCCGTTCGGGCAGCGGCACATCGGCGGACGGCACATCGGCGGGTGGTGCGCCGGCGGACGGTGCGCCGGGGGAGGCGGCCGTGAGCGTGGCGACGGTGAGCAGGACGGAGCCGAGTACGAGAGCGACGCGCATGCCCGGACCGTATGCCGCCGGGAGAGCACCGGCCTCTCCGCTGCTCCGATCGGCGGTGCGCCCCGGAGGCCCCGGAGGTAACGGCGGTGCGCCCTGATACGCGTCATACGCGTGTCTGTCGGTCCGCGCGGTGCCTTCCGTCGGTCCGCGCGGTGCGCTCTGTCAGTCCGCGCGCGCCGGGAGCGGCAGCGGCAGCGCCGGCAGCCCGTCCAGGCTCACCCCGACATGGTCCTTCTTCGCGCAGTACGCGGCGAACTCCTCGTCCGACTTCCGGCCGAAGTGCTCGGCGTGCTGGGTGCGCTCCTCCCGGTAGTCCATGAAGGGGACGGCGAAACCGCAGGCGTCGCTGATCCGCTGTGCGTGGATCACGATGACCGCGCGGGCGCCGGGCCCGTCGGCGTCCGCGAAGAGGCGGATGTACTCGCCCCAGAGCGGGTCGTCCCGGAAGACCGGTTCGCCCCGTCCGTGCACCCGCAGCACCTTGGGCGGTCCGGTGAACGCGCACCACATCAGGGTGATACGGCCGTTCTCCCGCAGATGCGCGATGGTCTCCGCGCCACTGCCGCCGAAGTCCAGATAGGCGAGGGTCAGCTCGTCGATCACGACGAGGGTCCCGGCCCGCCCCTTGGGCGAGAGATTGACATGGCCGTCGGCCGCGAGCGGCGCGGTGGCGGTGAAGAAGACGGGCTGTTCCTCGATGAAGGTTCTTATCCTGCCGTCGATCCGTTCGTAACGCTTACCCATGTTCTGGATTATCGGTGCCGAGGGCCTGGAAGGAAGGCCGATTTCAACGGGTGGGACGGCCCGCTCGGTCGCACGATGGAACGATGACGGAGGCGCGAAGGACGAAGCGCGGCACCGAGGGACGCGCGGTGCGCGTGCGCCGGGTGTACGAGGCGCCGGAGCCCGGCGACGGGACCCGGGTACTGGTGGACCGGCTCTGGCCGCGCGGACTGGCAAAGAGCGAGGCCGCGCTGGACGAGTGGCTGAAGGACGCCGCGCCCTCGGCCGAGCTGCGGAAGTGGTACGGAAACGACCCGGCGCGGTTCGCTGAATTCGCCGGCCGGTACGCCGCCGAGCTCGCCGGACCCGGCCCCGAGCGGCCCCTCGCCCCGGCTGCGTGAACCAGGTCCTGTCCGCCGAGGACACGCTCACCCTGCTCACGGCCACCAAGGACACGCGGTACAGCCATGCCCCGCTGCTCGCCGAGGCGGTCCGCGGGGAGCACGTTGACAAAACAATACGGTGCATCGCATAGTTATACCTGTCAGTGAATGCACCGTAAGGAGAATCCCGTGACCGAGCGCGTCGTACTCGCCTACTCGGGCGGCCTGGACACCTCCGTCGCCATCGGCTGGATCGCCGAGGAGACGGGCGCCGAGGTCATCGCCGTCGCCGTGGACGTCGGCCAGGGCGGCGAGGACCTGGACGTCATCCGCAAGCGCGCGCTCGCCTGCGGTGCCGTCGAAGCCGAGGTCGCGGACGCGAAGGACGAGTTCGCCGAGGAGTACTGCCTCCCGGCGATCAAGGCCAACGCCCTCTACATGGACCGCTACCCGCTGGTCTCCGCCCTCTCCCGGCCGACGATCGTCAAGCACCTCGTCGCCGCCGCGAAGAAGCACAACGCGGGCACCGTCGCCCACGGCTGCACCGGCAAGGGCAATGACCAGGTGCGCTTCGAGGCCGGTATCACCGCCCTCGGCCCGGATCTGAAGTGCATCGCCCCGGTCCGCGACTACGCGATGACCCGCGACAAGGCGATCGCCTTCTGCGAGCAGAAGAACCTCCCGATCGCGACCACCAAGAAGTCCCCGTACTCCATCGACCAGAACGTCTTCGGGCGGGCCGTCGAGACGGGCTTCCTGGAGGACATCTGGAACGGTCCGATCGAGGACGTGTACGAGTACACCTCGAACCCGGCCACGCCCCGCGAGGCCGACGAGGTCATCATCTCCTTCAAGGAGGGCGTGCCCGTCGCCCTCGACGGCAAGCCCGTCACCGTCCTCCAGGCGATCCAGCAGCTCAACGAGCGGGCCGGTGCCCAGGGCATCGGCCGGATCGACATGGTCGAGGACCGGCTCGTCGGCATCAAGTCCCGCGAGATCTACGAGGCCCCCGGCGCCATCGCGCTGATCACCGCCCACCAGGAGCTGGAGAACGTCACCGTCGAGCGCGAGCTGGCCCGCTACAAGCGGCAGGTCGAGCAGCGCTGGGGCGAGATCGTCTACGACGGCCTGTGGTTCTCCCCGCTCAAGCGCGCCCTGGACGGCTTCATCAACGAGGCCAACCAGCATGTCACCGGCGACATCCGGATGACGCTGCACGGCGGCCGGGCCGTCGTCACCGGCCGGAAGTCGGACGAGTCGCTGTACGACTTCAACCTCGCCACCTACGACTCGGGCGACACGTTCGACCAGTCCAAGGCGCAGGGCTTCATCGAGATCTTCGGCCTCTCGTCGAAGATCGCCGCCCGGCGTGACCTCGCCTGAATCGAACCGTTGGACAGTCCGCCTCCCCGTTCCTCCGCGGCGGGGAGGCGGTCGTACTTCCCGATCCCTTCTGAGGAGCAGCAGTGAGCAGCAGTAACGGTGATGTCCGGCTCTGGGGTGCTCGGTTCGCCGACGGTCCGTCGGAGGCGCTGGCGGCCCTGTCCGCCTCCGTCCACTTCGACTGGCGGCTCGCGCCCTACGACATCGCCGGCTCCCGCGCCCACGCCCGCGTGCTGCACAAGGCCGGGCTGCTCACCGCCGACGAGCTGACCCGCATGCTGGCCGGTCTCGACCAGCTGGAGGCCGATGTCGCCGACGGCTCGTTCACGGGCACGGTCGCCGACGAGGACGTCCACACCGCGCTGGAGCGCGGCCTGCTGGAGCGGCTCGGCGCCGACCTCGGCGGCAAGCTGCGCGCCGGGCGGTCCCGTAACGACCAGATCGCCACGCTCTTCCGGATGTACCTCCGCGACCACGCCCGGATCATCGGCGGACTGATCGCGGACCTCCAGGACGCGCTGGTCGGGCTCGCCGAGGCGCACCCCGAGGTCGCGATGCCCGGCCGTACGCATCTCCAGCACGCCCAGCCCGTCCTCTTCGCCCACCATGTGCTGGCGCACACGCAGTCGCTGTCCCGGGACGCGGAGCGGCTGCGGCAGTGGGACAAGCGCACGGCGGTCTCCCCGTACGGCTCCGGCGCGCTGGCGGGGTCCTCGCTCGGGCTCGACCCGGAGGCGGTCGCCGCCGACCTCGGCTTCGAGCGCGGCTCGGTCGGGAATTCGATCGACGGCACGGCCTCCCGTGACTTCGTCGCCGAGTTCGCCTTCGTCACCGCGATGATCGGCGTCAATCTGTCGCGGATCGCGGAGGAGATCATTCTGTGGAACACGAAGGAGTTCTCCTTCGTCACCCTCCACGACGCCTTCTCCACCGGCTCCTCGATCATGCCGCAGAAGAAGAACCCGGACATCGCCGAGCTCGCGCGCGGCAAGTCCGGCCGGCTGATCGGCAATCTGACCGGGCTGCTGGCCACGCTGAAGGCGCTGCCGCTCGCGTACAACCGCGATCTCCAGGAGGACAAGGAGCCGGTCTTCGACTCCTGCGACCAGCTGGAGGTCCTGCTGCCGGCCTTCACGGGCATGATGGCGACCCTGACCGTCAACCGGGAGCGGATGACGGAGCTGGCACCGGCCGGCTTCTCGCTCGCCACGGACATCGCCGAGTGGCTGGTCAGGCAGGGCGTGCCGTTCCGGGTGGCACACGAGGTCGCGGGGGAGTGCGTCAAGGAGTGCGAGACGCTCGGTGTCGAGCTGGCCGACCTCACGGACGAGCAGTTCGCGAAGATCTCCGCGCACCTCACCCCCGAGGTGCGGACGGTGCTCAATGTGCCGGGCTCGCTGGCCTCCCGCAACGGCCGGGGCGGTACGGCCCCGTCGGCCGTCGCCGTCCAGCTCTCCGAGGTCAAGGCCGATCTGGTGATACAGCACGCCTGGGCCGGCGCCAAGAAGTGACCACCGCCGAGAAGTGATCACCGCCGAGAAGTAACCACCGCCAAGAAGTGACCATCGCCGAGAAGCAGCCGGATTTCCCGGAGCCCCGGCACCTGGCCGCTACAGCGCCGCCGCCCACTCCGCGAGCGCGTCGAAGTCCGGACGGATCAGCCCGATCCCGGGATCGATACACATCAACAGGGCGGCGGCGAGGTGGCGTTGCCCCGTCCACTCGCGGTCGTACGAGGTGACCTCGTCGTCCACCCAGGCGAAGGGCCGTCCGGCCGCGTACTCCAGTACGTACGGGGTCTTCCAGAACGTCCCGCGAGGGCCCTTCCGCTCCGCGCCCGACCACTCGACGTACGGCAGCTCCGGCAGTCCGAGCACCGGCCCGATCCACTCATTGGCGTCGTCCTCCCACGTGGTGGCCCAGACCAGCTCGTACCGGTCGGCGAGCGCCAGCAGCTCCACCCCGTGCTCCGGGTTGAGCAGCACGGGCAGCGGCTGATCCGCGGGCCAGCCCGAGGGCCGCATCCAGTGTTTGACGTATCCCTCCGGCGCACGCTCGGCCGTGAGGGCGAGATACGGGTTCAGCGGACCGTCGACATCGATCAGCAGCAGTGGCTTCGTACGCGAGTCCATACGCGACTTCATACGCGGGTTCGTCCCTTCTGGGTAGTGGTTCGGCGTTGTATTGAATGAGACATTGCTGTCTCATGTGGGTTATGGTCGTCTCATGACGGTCGATCGTGAACAGGTGCTGCGCACCGCCGCCGCCCTTCTCACCCGCAGGGCAACCGCCACCATGGACGAGGTCGCCCGGTCCGTGGGGATAGGGCGAGCGACGCTGCACCGGCATTTCGCCGGGCGGGACGCGCTGATCAAGGCGCTGGAGGAGCTGGGCCTCAAGGAGCTGGAGACGGCCCTCGACGCCGCTCGGCTGGACGAGGGCCCGGCGGACGAGGCGCTGCGGCGGCTCATCGCCCGTGTCGAGCCCTCCGCCGGACTGCTCGCCTTCCTCCTCACCGAGAACCAGCTCTTCGAGGGCGATGTCTACGACGGCTGGAACCGCACCGACGCCAGGGTCTCCGCGCTCTTCCGGCGGGGACAGGAGGAGGGCGTGTTCCGGATCGACCTCAGCCACGCCTGGCTGACGGACGCCCTCTACGGACTGATCAGCGCCGGTGCCTGGACCGTCCAGGACGGTCGCGCCGCACCCAAGGATTTCCAGTACATGATCGCCGAGTTGCTGCTCGGCGGAGCACGACGGAGTGTGAAGCCATGACCAGCAGCCATCTCGCCGTGACGGAGAGCGAGCAGACGCCCCGTCCCGGGCGCTGGATCGCGCTCGCCGTGCTGGTCCTGGCCGTGCTTCTGGTGGCCGTCGACGCCACCGTGCTTGGCCTCGCCACCCCGTTCCTCAGCGAGGACCTGAAGCCGACCGGTACCCAGCTCCTCTGGATCGGCGACATCTACTCCTTCGTCATCGCCGGTCTGCTGGTCTCCATGGGCAGCCTCGGCGACCGGATCGGCCGCAAGAAGCTGCTGCTGACGGGTGCGGTCGCCTTCGGCGGGGTCTCCGTACTCAACGCCTACGCGACCACTCCGGAAATGATGATCGTGGCGAGGGCACTGCTGGGGGTCGCGGGCGCGACGCTGATGCCCGCCACCCTCGCCCTGATCCGCAATATCTTCCACGACCCCAAGGAGCGCAGCGTCGCCATCGGCATCTGGGGCGCGATGGCCTCCGCGGGCGCGGCGGTCGGTCCGGTCGTCGGCGGTTTCCTGCTGGAGCACTTCTGGTGGGGCTCGGTCTTCCTGATCAATCTGCCCGTGATGGCCGTCCTGGTGATCGTCGGTGTCAAGATGCTGCCCGAGTCGAAGAACCCCGCGCCGGGCCCGTGGGACCTGACCAGTGTGCTGCTCTCCCTGGCCGGCATCGTGAGCGTCGTCTACGCGATCAAGGAAGGCGCCACGCACGGCCTCGCCTGGAACGTCGTCGTCGTGGGCCTGCTGGGCGTGGGCGCGATCCACTGGTTCGTACGGCGCCAGCTCACGCTGCCCGCCCCGCTGCTCGACATGCGGCTCTTCCACCACCGGGGCTTCTCCGGCGCGGTACTGGCCGACCTGCTGACCATCCTCGGCCTCTCCGGACTGGTCTTCTTCCTGTCGCAGTATCTGCAGCTGGTGCAGGGCCGCCGGCCGCTGGAAGCGGGGCTGGCCGAACTGCCCGCGGCCGTCGGCGCGGTGGCGGCGGGACTCCTCGCGGGAAGCGTCGCACGCCGTTACTCCGTACGGTCCGTGGTGGCCGGCGGGCTCGCGGCGATCGGTCTGTCCCTCGCGGCGCTGGTCACGATCAGCCAGTCCACCGGCTATCCGCTCCTCGGCGCCGTTCTGCTGATCGTCGGCGTGGGCGCGGGCTTCTCCTTCACCGTCACCGCCGATGTGATCCTCTCCAGCGTCCCCAAGGAACACGCCGGTTCGGCCTCCGCGGTGTCGGAGACGGCGTACGAACTGGGCGCGGCGCTCGGTATCGCGCTGCTCGGCTCGATCGTCACCGGCGTCTACCGGGGCTTCCCCACCCCGTCCGGTGTCCCGGCCGATGTGGCCTCGGCCGCGCACGAATCCCTGGGCGGCGCGGTGGAGGCCGCCACCGGACTCCCCGGGCACTCCGGGGCCGCTCTGGTGGCGGCCGCGCAGGAGTCGTTCGTGGACGGTCTGCGCCTCGCCGCCGGGGCGGGCGCGGCGGTGCTGCTGGCGACGTCGGTGGCGGCCTGGTTCCTGCTGCGCGGCCAGAAGCTGGAGGAGGGTGTGGAGCACTGACGGCGCTGACGGTGCCCCGGGCACTGACGGCGTGTCGGGCGCGTCGGACGCGGCGGGTGAGTTCTCCCGCCGCGCCGGCCACGACGGGTTACGCCGCCTTCGCCTTCGTGGCGTACATGTCCACGTACTCCTGCCCGGACAGCTCCATGACCTCGGTCATCACCGAGTCCGTCACCGCCCGCAGCACATAGCGGTCGCGGTCCATGCCCTCGTACCGGGAGAACTCCATCGGCTTGCCGAAGCGCACGGTCACCTTGCCGGTCCTGGGCATGCCCGAACCGTTCGGCTGGAGCTTGTCCGTACCGATCATCGCGAAGGGCACCACCGGCGCGCCCGTCATCAGCGTCAGCCGCGCGATGCCCGTACGGCCGCGGTACAGCCGGCCGTCGGGGGAGCGGGTGCCCTCCGGATAGATACCGAAGACATTGCCCTCCTCCAGGATCCGACGGCCCGTCATGAGCGCCGCCACCCCGCCCCGGCCGCCGTCGCGGTCCACCGGGATCATGCCCACGCCGGTGAAGAACCAGGCCATCAGCCTGCCCTTGAGGCCCTTGCCCGTGACGTACTCGTCCTTGCCGATGAAGAAGACCTGACGGTCACAGACCAGCGGCAGGATCATCGAGTCGATGAAGGTGAGATGGTTGCCGGCGAGGATCACCGGCCCGCTCCCCGGAATGTTCTCGGCGCCTTCCACACGGGTGCGGAACATCAGGCGCATGATCGGTCCGAGCGCTGCCTTGATGAGCGCGAAGCGGGACAACGGGTCCTCCGGTGTCGTGCGAAGTCGTTGGACGGCCGGCCTGGCGGCCACCTCTAAATCTCTGCAGGTGAGGACGGTA
This sequence comes from Streptomyces sp. NPDC056835, assembly GCF_042789485.1. Taxonomy (NCBI): domain Bacteria; kingdom Bacillati; phylum Actinomycetota; class Actinomycetes; order Kitasatosporales; family Streptomycetaceae; genus Streptomyces; species Streptomyces sp. NPDC056835. Next base: position 13,096 of record NZ_JBHUBB010000028.1, on the reverse strand, counting down.
CTCGCAACTCCACACGAGCGCACATCGAGTTCATCGACCGGATACGCGCCGTTGACGTGAGTTTTCGCCACGTTCGCCCAGGGTCTCCCGTACGGAAGGCGTGGCCGCCTACGCTCGGCCCTCGTTTGGCAGACGTTGACAGGTGCGGGACATCACATCGAGGAGCGTTCATGACACAGGGTGCGCGGAATACGCCCGGACGGCGGACCGTACTGGGTGCGGCGGTACTCGGCTCGGCGGCCGTGGCGCTGCCCGCCTCGGCGCAGGCGGCCGAGCGCGCCGTTGAAGCCGGGCGGGGCGGCCACGGACCGGCGAAGCCGGCGCTGCCCGTACCCACGATCATCGGCCACCGCGGAGCCAGCGGCTACCGTCCCGAGCACACCCTCGGCTCGTACCAGCTGGCCCTCGACCTCGGCGCGCATGTGATCGAGCAGGACCTGGTGCCCACCAAGGACGGCCATCTGGTGTGCCGTCACGAGAACGACATCACGGCCACGACCGATGTCGCGGACCACCCGGAGTTCGCGGGCCGCAAGACCACCAAGAGCGTCGACGGCGTCAGCCTCACCGGCTGGTTCACCGAGGACTTCACGCTCGCCGAGCTGAAGACGCTGCGCGCCAAGGAGCGCATCCCCGGCGTCCGGCAGCGCAACACCCTCTACGACGGCCGCTGGGAGATCCCCACCTTCGAAGAGGTGCTGCGCTGGGCGGACGAGCAGGGCCGCCGCCTCGGCCGCAAGATCTGGCTGTACACCGAGACCAAGCACCCCACCTACTTCCGCGGTCTCGGCCTCGGCCTGGAGGAGCCCCTCGCGAAGCTGCTGCGCCGCTACGGGCGCGACCGCAAGGACTCCGCGATCTTCCTCCAGTCCTTCGAGCCGAGCAGCATCCAGCGACTGGCCAAGCTGGTCTCCTCGCCGCGCGTCGTCCTGCTCGACGCCGCGGGCACCCGCCCGTGGGACTTCAAGGTCGCGGGCGACCCGCGTACGGTCGCCGATCTGGTCAAGCCCGAGGGCCTGAAGTGGATCGCGTCCTACGCGCAGGGCATCGGCCCGACCCTCGACCTGATCATCCCGAAGGACGCCACGGGCAAGCTGGGTACGCCCACCACGCTGGTACGGGACGCGCACGCGAAGGGGCTGATCCTCCACCCGTACACGCTGCGCGACGAGAACGCGTTCCTGCCGGCCGACTTCCGGCGCGGTACGGACCCGAACGCGTACGGCGACGCCTTCGGCGCCTTCCGGGCCTACTTCGAGCAGGGCATCGACGGCATCTTCACCGACAACCCGGACACCGGTCTGCTGGCGCGGGCGGACTTCGTCAGCCGCTGACCGCTTGTGCCCCGGTCGGGTGACCGCCCGGCCGGGGAGCAACCGCCCGTCGTCGCGTGGACGTCACGGCGGGCATGACATCAGTCCGGCCCACCCGGCCCCTCCCCGCTTCCCGACCGCCCCAGCCCATGGCGCACCGCCCGCCGGCGGCCGTCCGCCCTTCGGAGTCCGCGCGGTCTTCGGCGGCTCTCGTCCACGCGCTGCTCCCGCTGGTGCGCGCGGAGGCGGCGGCGGAGGCGCCGGGGGCCGGGGCCGAGCCGGGGGACCTCGAACAGGCCGCCTGGGTACGGCTGCTGGAAGGGCCGACCGCCGAACCCTGGCCGGGCGACCCCGCGCGCCGGGTACGGGATGTCGTACGGGCCGAGGCCCGCCGCGCCCGGCGCACCGCCGCCCGCGAACTGCCGTACCGCTACGAACCCGTCGCCGCGCCCGACTCCGACCCCGAGCGCGCCGCGCTGCGCACCGACCGGACGCGGACGCTCCGCGCGGCGGTCGGCCGCACCCCCGGCCGCTGTCCGCTGGTCCTGACCGCGATGCTGTCGCCGGAAGACCTCACCTACCGCGAGATCGCGGGGGAGTTGGGTATGTCACAGGGCAGTTTGGGACCGTTACGTTCCAGATGCCTGGGATGCCTGCGCAGAATGCTGGCCGCCGAGGTTGCGGCTCCTGAACTCGGGGGAAAGGAGCGATAGACCACCGGCGGACCAAGTGAGCGGGAGGCATGCACACATGGGCATGAGCGTGACCATCTCAGCGGCGAGCGCGCAGGACGCTGAACAGATCCTGAAGCTGCAGTACCTGTGCTACCAGAACGAGGCCGAGCTGTACGGCGACTACACCATCGAGCCCCTGACCCAGACGCTCGACGACCTGAGGGCCGAACTCGCCCAGGGCCACGGCCTGGTGGCCAGGCTCGGCGACGAAGTGGTGGCGTCCGTGCGCGGCAGTATCGACGCGACGGGCACCGCCCGGATAGCCAAGCTCATCGTCCATCCCCGGATGCGGCGCCACGGCCTCGGCGGACGGCTGCTCGACGCCATCGAGACGCATTTCGCGGGACAGCCCGCCGCCCAGCGCTTCCAGCTCTTCACCGGCCACCGCAGCGAGGGCAATCTGCGGCTGTACCGCAGCCGCGGCTACGCCCCGGTGTCGACGGAGCAGGCGGGCCCCCGGCTGAGACTCGTCACCCTGGAGAAGGAAGCCGCGGGCGTCGGGGCGTACGTCGCCAGCGCCTGACGTGAGGGCGGAATCCCCGGCGGCGCGACCCCAGGGGCACAGCCTCAGGGGTACGAAGGGGGTTCCGCTTCTCGATCACCCGGCTCGATCACCGGCGCAGGCGGCCGTGCGGTGGCCTACCGCCGCGCCGTGCGCAGCCAGAGAATGCCGGTGACCGGCAGCAGCACCGGAATGAAGAGATAGCCCATTCCGTAGTCGGACCAGACCGTGGCGTCCGGGAAGGCCGACGGATCGGCCAGCGTCCACGTCCCGATGGTCAGGACGCCCACGAGCTCCGCGGCGCAGCAGAACAGAGCGGCTTTGCGCGCCGTCTCCCCGCCGCGCACCAGCGTGTAGGTGATGAACGCGTAGACCACGGCGGCGACGGCGGAGAGCGTATAGGCCAGCGGCGCGTGGTCGAATTCCGTGGCGATCTGATAGGCGGACCGGGAAACCGCGCCGACCGACATCACGCCGTACAGCCAGACCAGCAGCAGCCCAGGACCCCGGACCAGCCGGACCGGTGTCCCGTCGGCGCCTTCGGTGGTCATGTCGTCAGCCTTCCCAGATGTCATGGAGCCGTACTTCCAGCACGGCCAGGACGACCGCTCCGGCGGCGACCGTGACCGAACCCCAGCGGGTCCGCTCGCTCAGCGACAGGAACCCGGCCGCGGGGACCGCGAACAGCGCGCCCAGCAGATACGAGACGAAGATCACCGAGCCCTCGTCGGCCTGCTCACCGCGCGCCAACCGCACGATCCCCACCACCAGCTGCGCCAGCGCGAGCACCGACACCACGGCCATGCCGATGAAGTGCCAGTCCTTGGTGGGCTGGTCGCGGTAGGCGGCGAAGCCGCACCAGGCGGCGAGGGCGAGCGCGGCCACGGAGACCGTGACCGTCAGGGCGACAAGCATGGGCCGAGCGTATTACGGGGCGAAAGGCCCGCCGCGCGCGCCCCCGCGAGGCCGGAGCGGACGAGCCCCGGGACCGTGGCCTTGACCACAGCGTGCGACCGCTCCGAGCGGGCCCCGGCCGGCGCCGTCCTTCCCTTCTCCGTGATATCCGCGCAGGTCACGGCCGGTATGGCGGGCGCACGTACCGACTGATGGCCGCCACCACCGACTGTCCTGGACCTCGGCGGGGTGTCCGTATGCCGCGATGGAGACGTCCGCTATACGGACAACCCCCCGGCATCCGTACTCACGTCTGTTTTACTTACCGCATGACCACAACGAGCTACCGCGTCCCCGCGACCGAGGCGAACCACACGCCCGGTGCTCGTTGTCTGTGTCGAATGTGCGCCAACTGAGGGCCCCTGCCTGAGCCTCGCGCCCCGAAGCGAGACCCGACAGCCGAGCCGCGTCCGTCCTCCGTGAAGGTCATGAGCGCCATGGCCCGAAGGCCGGCCGTCGCATCGTGCCTGCCCCGCGTGCGCCGCCTCCCGGTCACCCACCGCGTCAGCGTGCCATGCCGGAAATCCGGAAATGACGAATGCCCCGTGCCCGGCGGACCCCTCGCCGCGCACTCGACAGTGATGGAAACCCCTGTGATCACTACTACGGGCCTGACGAAGATCTACCGGTCCCCCCAGTCGCGCGGCCGCGAAGTCACCGCGCTCGACGGCGTCGACCTGCGTGTCCGCGAGGGCGAGGTCTTCGGGGTCGTGGGACAGAGCGGCGCCGGGAAGTCCTCGCTCATCCGCTGCGTCAACCTCCTCGAACGCCCCACCTCCGGCACGGTCACCGTCAACGGCCAGGACCTCACCGCACTCGCCGGCCGCGGCCGGCGGGCGGGCAAGGAGCTGCGCCGGGCGCGCAGTTCGATCGGCATGGTCTTCCAGCACTTCAATCTGCTGTCCTCCCGCACGGTCAAGGACAATGTCGAACTGCCGCTGGAGATCCTTGGCGTGGCGGGCCGGGAACGTACGCGCCGCGCCCTGGAACTGCTGGACCTGGTCGGTCTCGCCGACAAGGCCAAGGCGTATCCGGCCCAGCTCTCCGGAGGCCAGAAGCAGCGCGTCGGAATCGCCCGCGCGCTGGCGGGCAACCCCAAGGTGCTGCTCTCCGACGAGGCGACGAGCGCCCTCGACCCGGAGACCACCCGCTCGATCCTCCAGCTGCTGCGTGACCTCAACCGGCAGCTCGGACTGACGGTGCTGCTCATCACGCACGAGATGGAGGTCGTGAAGACGATCTGCGACTCGGCGGCACTGATGCGCACGGGCCGGATCGTCGAGTCGGGCACGGTCGGCGAACTGCTCGCCACCCCCGGATCCCAGCTGGCACAGGAGCTGTTCCCGGTGGGCGGTACGGCCTCGGGCCCCGGTCGTACGGTCCTCGACGTCACCTTCCACGGCGCCGCCGCGACCCAGCCGGTGATCTCACAGCTCGCCAGGACCTACAACATCGACATATCGATCCTGGGCGCGGCGATGGACACCGTCGGCGGCCGGCAGATCGGCCGGATGCGGATCGAACTGCCCGGCGCCTACGAGGACAACGTCGTACCGATCGGTTTCCTGCGCGAGCAGGGTCTCCAGGCCGAGGTCGTGGACGACGCGGACACGGACACGGACACGGACACGGACACGGGTACAGACGCGGACACGGACACGGGCACAGGCACGGACACAGAAGCCACCGTCCCCGCGCAGAGCCCCGCACTTGTGAAGGAAGATGCCAAGTGACCTGGTCGCAGATGCAGCCACTGCTGTTCCAGGGGACCATCGACACCCTCTATATGGTGCTGTGGTCCGCGCTCGTCACCCTCGCCGGCGGACTGCCCCTCGGCATCCTGCTGGTCCTCACCGACAAGGGCGGACTGCTCCAGAACGCCGTGGTCAACAAGGCCGTCGGGGTGATCGTGAACATCGGCCGCTCGCTGCCGTTCATGATCCTGCTGATCGCGCTGATCCCGTTCACCACTCTGGTCGTCGGCACCTTCATCGGCCCCACCGCGATGATCGTGCCGCTCGCGATCGGTGCCATCCCGTTCTTCGCGCGGCTCGTCGAGACGGCGATCCGCGAGGTCGACCACGGACTGGTCGAGGCCGTCCAGGCGATGGGCGGCTCGATCCCCACCATCGTCCGCAAGGTGCTGCTGCCGGGGGCCCTGCCGTCGCTGGTGTCCGCCGTCACCACCACCGTCATCGTGCTCATCGGCTACTCGGCCATGGCCGGGGCGGTCGGCGGTGAAGGACTCGGATCCAAGGCCGTCACCTATGGATTCCAGCGCTTCGAGAACGGCTTCATGATCGCCACGGTCGTGGTCCTGATCGCGATCGTCACCGTGGTCCAGCTAATCGGCGACGGGGTCGTACGGCTGCTGGCGCGCCGCGGCCGTACCGCCACCTGACCGGATCCCGCCCCCCGGATCCCCTCGGATCCCACCACCCGGCCCGCACTCCTTGTCCGGGCCTTGTCCCTCGTATCACCAGAAAGAGGCACTTTTCGTGCGTACCACCCTCAAGTTCAGCGCGGCAGCCGCCGCCACCGCCGCTCTCACCCTCGGCCTCAGCGCCTGCGGCACCGCCTCCGACCCGGGCTCCTCGTCCGCCGCCGGATCCTCCGCCGACACCTCCAAGCCGCTCGTCGTCGCCGCGTCCCCGACGCCGCACGCCGACATCCTGAACTTCGTCAAGAAGAACCTGGCGGACAAGGACGGCCTCAAACTGGAGGTCAAGGAGTTCACGGACTACGTCCTGCCGAACACCGCCACCCAGAGCGGCGAGGTCGACGCCAACTTCTTCCAGCACAAGCCCTACCTGGACGACTTCAACAAGAAGAAGGGCACCGACATCGTGCCCGTCGTCAATGTCGAGCTGGAGCCCCTTGGCCTCTACTCCACGAAGGTCAAGGACCTCAAGGAGCTCAAGGCCGGCCAGAGCGTCGCCGTCCCCAACGACACCACCAACGAGGGCCGCGCGCTCAAGCTGCTCGCGGACAACGGCGTGATCACGCTGAAGGACGGCGCGGGCTCCGACGCCAACCTCTCCGACATCAAGGACGCCAAGGGCCTGAAGTTCAAGGAGCTGGAGGCCGCCACGCTGCCCCGTGCCCTGAACGATGTCGACGCCGCCGTCATCAACGGCAACTACGCCATCGAGGCCGACCTCAAGCCCGCCAAGGACGCCCTCGCCCTGGAGAAGGCCGACGGCAACCCGTACGCCAACTTCCTCGCCGTCAAGCGCGGCGCCGAGAAGGACCCGCGGGTGGAGAAGCTCGCGAAGCTCCTGAACTCGCCCGAGGTGAAGAAGTACATCGAGGACACCTACGAGGGCTCGGTCGTGCCCGCGTTCGGTGCGGCCAAGTAGTCACCGCAGTAACGTCCTTGTCGGCGAGAGCCCCGTACACGCCCGTCGTGTACGGGGCTTCCGCATCCGTACGGACCCGGTCATGCGCATCCCCCACCCGATGCTGCATGCTGTGCATTTACGACGGACTGAGGCATGGAGCTGTGCATGACTACCACCTTTCCGGACGTTTCCATCAGCACGGAGCGGTTGGTGCTGCGCCCCTTCGAGCCGGCGGACATCCCGGCGCACATCGAGATGATGAATGACGAGATGGTCACGGCCTGGACCTCCGTGCCCCATCCGTATACGAGAAGAGACGCCGAGGAGTGGATCGGCAAAATCGCCCCCGCCGAGCGCCTGGAAGGGCGCGGGATCGCGTTCGCCGTCACCGAGTTCCTCACCCAGCGGCTCGTCGGCGTCGTACGGCTGCGGAACACCAACTGGCACGCACTCGCCACCGAGGCCGCGTACGTGACCGCGCCCTGGGCGCGCGGTGAGGGATACGCCACCGAATCGGTGCTCGCGGTCGCCCAGTGGCTCTTCCGCGACCAGAAGTTCGAACGCATCGAGGTGCGCACCCCCGCCGGCAACACCGCCTCGCAGCAGGTCGCGCAGAAGACCGGCTGCATCAGCGAGGGCGTCCTGCGCAACGCCTGGATAGCGCGCACCCAGACCGAGGACGGGGGCTGGACCGACATCCGCACCGACCTGATCGTCTGGAGCCTGCTGCCCGAGGACCTTGAAGGCGTCGCCGAACAGATGGCGGACGCGACGGGCTACGCGTCCTTCACCGACTGGAACTGACGGCCACCCCCCACCGCCCGGCCGCCTGCCGACCCGGCCAGGTACTCTCACCGTGCGCTCACGACCGTACGGGCAACTCTCCGTGCGGCGGCGCGATCAACGACCACCGGCGGCGATCCCCCACCCTGCCCGCTTCCGCCCCGCTCAAGACGACTTTACGGAGACTGACGACGATGGCCGACCGCGTCACGGTGATCGGCTGGGACGGCTCGCCCCTCACCGCCGCGGCCAAGTCCGCGCTCTCCGCCGCCACTCTGGTGGCCGGAGCCGCCCACCATCTGGCGCTCCCCGAGGTGCCGCCCGGCGCCGAGCGCATCCGCCTCGGCTCGATAGACCTCGCGGCCCGGCGGATCGCCGGACACCGTGGCAGCGCCGTGGTCCTCGCCGACGGCGACCCCGGCTTCTTCGGCGTCGTACGCACCCTGCGCGCCCCGGAACACGGCCTTGAGGTCGAAGTCGTCCCCGCGGTCTCCGCCGTGGCCGGCGCCTTCGCACGGGCCGGGATGGCCTGGGACGACGCCCAGGTCGTCGTCGCCCACCGCCGTACGCTCCGCCGCGCCGTCAACGTCTGCCGGGCGCACACCAAGGTCGCCGTCCTCACCTCCCCGGGCGCCGGACCCGCCGAACTCGCGCTGCTCCTCGACGGGGTCCACCGCACCTTCGTCATCTGCGAGGAGCTGGGCACCGACCGGGAACAGGTCACCGTCCTCACCTCCGACAAGACCGCCGACCATGTCTGGCGCGACCCGAACGTGGTGATCGTCATCGGCGGAGTCGGCACGGCGCTCTCCCCGGGCAGCGGCTGGATCGCCGGCCGCGACCCCGGATACCCACCGGCCGAACGCGGCTGGGCGCTGCCCACCGAGGAGTACGGCGTCGAGCTGGACGAAGGCGAGTCGACCTGGCTGCGCGCCGCCCAGCTGGCCCGGCTCGGTGCCCGTATCGGCGACCTCGTCTGGGACATCGGCTGCGGCAGCGGAGCGCTCGCCGCCGAGGCGGCCCGCTTCGGCGCGGCCGTCATCGCCGTGGACGACGAGCCGGGAGCCTGTGCCAGCACGGCCGCCGCCGCCCGCCGCGCGGGCGTACAGCTCCAGGTCGTCCAGGGGCGGGCGCCCCATGTACTGGAGCGGCTGCCCGAGCCCGATGTCGTACGGATCGGCGGCGGCGGTATCGATGTGGTCACCGCCTGCGCCGACCGCCGACCCGAGCGCATCGTCACCCACGCGGCCACCCGGGACGAGGCCGAGGCGGTGGGAACGGCCCTGGCGGCAGGCGGATATGAGGTGGAGTGCGCACTGCTCCAGTCCGTCGGACTGGACACCGGCGACTGGTCGGAGCGCGAACGCTCCGTCGTCTTCCTTGTCTCCGGACAGCGTCCGGAAAGCGGCCCCTGACCCTGCTTCCGCGCCGCGCGGGGTAGGCTGGCCGATCGTTGTACAGCAGCCGGGCGTTCGTCACTTCGTTCGTCAATGTCCGGAAAAGGGGCCCGTTTTGGGCCCTGATGTGGTACGGCGAGAACCGGGGGACGCGCGACGTGGCGCAGTCCACAGCGGGCCGTGGCGGATACCACCGCCAGGGCCCTGAAAGACCGCGGGAGCCCAAACACCAGGGCCGACGCGGGGCTTTCGTGCCGCCCGGCGCCCACGCTCGTTGTTCATGACGGGCGCCGGAAGCGCCGCGGATCGGGCGCCCCGGTGGAAGGGCTGAAGGAGCAGAACCAATGGGCGAGGGGTACGCACATGACTGACACCGGCCAGATCCCGGTCGAGGGACTGCCGGAGAACGCAGGCATGGTGGAGCAGCCGGGCATCCCCGCTCCCGGCGCGTACACCTACCTCGACCCCTCCGCACCCGTCACCGAGGACGAAGACCTCCTGCTCATGCCGAGCGCCCAGGGCGGCTGGAACGACCCCCAGGTGGTGCCCGCCGAGGCGCCCGTCGCCTATGCCGCGCCCGAGGGGTACGCCACACCCGACGGGTACGCCGCCGCGCCGGAGAGCTACGCCCCGGCGGCGCCCGAGGGATACGCCGTTCCCGAGCAGGCCCTGATCCAGCAGCAGATGCCGCCCATACAACAGCCGGCGCCGATCGAGGAGCCGGTGGCACACGTTCAGGCCGAGGCGCCGGACGGCTACCAGCCACAGCCGGAGTTCACCGCCGAGCCGGAGCGGGCCCCGGTCGTGGAGGCCGAGTTCGAGCAGCCGGCCGCCCCCGTGGAGCCCGAAGCCCCGGCCGTCGCCGAAGGGGTGACCGACCCGCCTCGGCTCGGTCGGACACCGCACCAGCCGGGCGCGCACGAGGCCGGTGGCCGGGACACCGGTTCGGTCGACCTCACCGGCGTACGTATCCCGGCGGCCGTACCCGCGCCCGCCTCTGTCCAGACACCGGTGCGCCGTCCGCTGCACATGGGCCCGCCGGTGCCCGACCCGACGGGCGGCGTGGTGCGTTCGCTCGCCGACCGGGGACCCGCGGGCGCGCCGACACAGGCCGTCCGGGTACGCGCCCAGGCCCAGGGGCCGGCCACCGCGGGCCCGGAGTACCTGGACGTCCCGCGTGAGGAGCCCGCCGTCCTGGCCGGGCCCCAGCTGAGCGAGATTCCGCCGCAGGCGGGGGCTCCGTGGTCGGCCGAGCCGCCGCCCGCCGTGCCTGAGCCCGTGGCCGTGGCCGTGGCGCCGGAGGCGCCGGCAGAAACGGTCGTCCCGGAGCCGCAGGACCAGGCCGAGCCCGTGCCCGCACCTGTCCCCGTCCCGGCTGAGCCGGAGCCCGCGGAGGCCGCGGAGCCCGCGGAGGCCGCCGCCGTCGAGCCGGAACCGCGGCCGGAGCCGATCGCCCCCGAACCGCCCGCCGCGGAGCAACCGCCGGAGCCCGAGCCGGAACCCGAGCAGCGGCCCGAGCCCGTGGCCGAGAGCCCGGCCGCCGAGCCGGCCGAAGCGCAGGAGGCACCGGCTCCCGCCGCCGAGCAGATCGAACAGCCTGCGGAGGAGCCCGTACGCGTAGTGGCCCCGGAGCCCGAAGCCGCGCCGGAACCCGAGCCGGTCCAGGAGTCCGCCCCCGAAGCCACGCCCGAACCCGTACCGGTCCAGGAGTCAGCCCCGGAACCGGCGCCGGAGCCGGCCCCCGGGCCCGAAGCCGCACCGGAACCTCTCGCGGAGGCAACCGCCGTACCGGAGCCCGCCGCCGTACCCGTACCCGTACCCCTACCCGTATCCGAGCCCGAGCCTCAGGCCGAGGCGCAGCCCGAGCCTCAGGCGGAGGCTGAGCCCGCGCCCGAGCCCGCGCCCGTCGCGCAGGAAGGCACCGCGGCCCCGTCCGGCTACGACGACGCCGAACGCGACGCCGTGCTCCGTGTGATGCGCGAGCGCCGGGACATCCGTAACGGATTCCGCTCCGACCCCATCCCGCACGAGGTCCTGCTGCGCGTCCTGGAAGCCGCGCACACCGCGCCCAGCGTGGGCCACTCCCAGCCCTGGGACTTCGTGGTCATCCGCTCCGCCGAGACCCGGCGTTCCATGCACGAGCTGGCGCAGCGTCAGCGTGACGCGTACGCCAAGGCGCTGCCCAAGGGCCGGGCCAAGCAGTTCAAGGAACTGAAGATCGAGGCCATCCTCGACACCCCGGTGAACATCGTCGTCACCGCGGACCCCACGCGCGGCGGCCGGCACACCCTCGGCCGGCACACCCAGCCGCAGATGGCCCCGTACTCCTCGGCGCTCGCCGTGGAGAACCTGTGGCTCGCCGCCCGCGCCGAAGGCCTCGGCGTCGGCTGGGTCAGCTTCTTCGACGAGCGCGAGATGGTGCGCGCGCTGGGACTGCCCGAGCATCTCGAAGTCGTGGCGTATCTCTGCGTCGGATACGTCGACGAGTTCCCCGTGGAGCCCGAGCTGATGCAGGCCGGCTGGTCCAAGCGCCGGCCGCTTTCCTGGGTCGTCCACGAGGAGACCTACGGCCGCCGCGCCCTGCCCGGCGAGGAGCCGCACGACCTGCTCCAGGAGACCATCGCCGGAATCCGCCCGCTGGACGCCAAGGCGCTGGGCGAGGCCTGGGAGCGCCAGAAGCGGATGACCAAGCCGGCCGGCGCGCTCGGCATGCTGGAGATCATCTCCGCCCAGCTCAGCGGATTGTCCCGGCTCTGCCCGCCGCCGATCCCGGAACCGGCCGCCGTCGCGATCTTCGCGGGCGACCACGGCGTGCACGCGCAGGGGGTGACCCCGTGGCCGCAGGAGGTGACCGGCCAGATGGTCGCCAACTTCCTGGGCGGCGGCGCGGTGTGCAACGCGTTCGCGACCCAGGTGGGCGCGGAGGTATGCGTCATCGACGTGGGCGTCGCGGGCGAACTCCCGGCGACGCCGGGCCTGCTGCCCCGCAAGGTCCGCGCGGGTACGGCCGACTTCACGACGGGTCCCGCGCTGAGCCGCGACGAGGTCCTGGCGGCGATCGAGGCCGGAATCGAGACGGCCCGCGATCTGGTGGCCGCGGGCAACAAGGCCCTGCTCACCGGAGAGATGGGCATCGCCAACACGACCGTCTCGGCCGCGCTGATCTGTGTCTACACCGGCCAGGACCCGGCGGAGGTCACCGGACGGGGGACCGGCATCAACGACGAGATGCACGCCCGCAAGGTCGACGTCGTCCGCCGGGGTCTCGACCTCCACCAGCCCGACCCGTCCGACCCGATCGGCGTCCTCGCGGCGATCGGCGGCCTGGAGCACGCGGCCCTGGTCGGATTCCTGCTCGGCGGCGCGTCGTTGCGTACGCCGGTCATCCTGGACGGCGTGAGCGCCGGCGCGGCGGCGCTGGTCGCCCGAGCGATCGCCCCGGAGGCGCTGGCGGCATGCATCGCGGGCCACCGCAGCGCCGAGCCGGGCCATGTCGCGGCCCTCAACAAACTCGGCCTGCGCCCGCTGGTCGACCTGGACCTGCGCCTGGGCGAGGGCACGGGCGCGCTGCTGGCGCTCCCGGTGGTCCAGAGCGCGGCGCGGGCGATGCACGAGGTGGCGACGTTCGACTCGGCGGGGGTAACGGAGAAGTAGCCTCCCGGCAGGAGGCGTTGTTCGGGCGGCGTTTCGGCTGGGGCCGGTTTCCGGGGTGCGCCGTCCGGCGGGGGGTGCGGTCCGGCCGTCTTTGGCTGGGGCCGGTGGTCGGGGTGCGGGTTGTTGCCGGGGTGCGCTCCGGGGCTCGCGTCCGGGACTGCATGATTTACGGCGCGCAGTTGCCCAGCGTTTGGACACTGGCGGTCGCGCGCCACAAATCACGCTCTACGTCCCGGACACGACCCCTGCGCGCCCCCCTTCACTGCCCGCACAAGCCACGCGTTCGTGCGCAAGGGCGGACGGGGGAGGCGGCGGCACGCTCCCGCACCCGGCCACTCACCCCCGCCAGGACGGCGAGTGGCGGGGCCCACCGGCCCGCACCCACCCCCAACCCCCAGCCGGGCGGCGGGACCAGGCG